>CAZQFN010000009.1:0-25429 GCA_964592685.1 uncultured Oscillospiraceae bacterium
TCGGCGACGGCGACTATATCCCCATCGAGCGCCCCGCGCCTCCCGAATGGATCCAGAGTCCCGCCGGCCCCAACGGCATGCCCATGCCCGTGGGACGCTGGCAGGGCGATCAGGCGCCTCCCGCCGCCGCGGCCACCGTCCCGACAGGTACCAACACGCCTCCCGCCGGCTGGCTGGATCCTCAGGGCAACGTTCCCGGCGCCAATCCCAACGTCTCCCTCCCCACCGCCTCCGACACCGAGACGGCGGAGGAAACGGCGGAAGAGACCGCCGCGGAGGAGCCCGTAGTGGAAGAAGCGGTGGGTTCCAGCAAAGACGCCGCCTGCTTCACCTATGAGGCTTACGACGAGGGTCTGCTCATCACCGGCGTGCAGGGCGACGGTCTCACCGCCGCAACGCTGGAGATCCCCTGGCTTATCGACGGCCAGAAGGTCATCGCCATCGGCGCCAACGCCTTTGCCGACGCGGAGAATCTCACCACCCTCTACATCCAGTCCAACATCACCCGCATCATGCAGGACGCCTTTGACAGCTGCGCCACTCTCTCCGCCATCCACATCGACAACGAGAACGGCGGCAGCATCCTCATCCCCGGCATCGATCTCTTCACAGACGTCCCCAAGCGATGCAAGGTCTATATCGCCCAGGCAAATTACGGTTCCTTCATCGCGGACTATTTCTGGGCCAACTATCTGGATCGCCTGGCCGTGGAATGATTTTTACAATTTTACGTCATAAAGTGTTAAAAAACCATTGACATTCTCTCCCATAGGATTTATAATTCTTTTATCCTTTAAAGGAGATATGTATCATGTTCCAGCTTTTCGGCAACAACTACTATTTTAGCTATTACTTTTTTACGAAAGGGTAATAGTTGGTTGTGTTGCAGAAAAAGCCAAGCTCAGAAAAACCGGATTTTTTAAAGCTGTGCAGCACAAAGGAGCTGCACAGCTTTTCTTATATCCTTATTTTATTTTTACATTGCAGACAGCAAAAGGAGTAAAACGCCATGATAACCGTCCTCAAATCCTCTGCCACCCAAGAGCAGCGCGACCATCTCATCTCCTGGCTGAAGGGCCAGAATCTGGAGGTCCATATTTCTGAGGGCAGCGAATATACCATTCTCGGTCTCGTGGGCGACACCACCCACATCGACACCGATCTTCTGGAGAGTCTGGAGATCGTTCAGTCTGTGAAGCGCGTCAGCGAGCCTTTCAAAAAATGCAACCGCAAGTTCCACCCCGAGGACTCCGTCATCCCCGCCGGCCCCACGAAGATCGGCGGCGGAAACTTCGCCGTCATCGCCGGCCCCTGCTCCGTGGAAAACGAGGAACAGATCCTCACCGTGGCCCGGGCCGTAAAGGCCAGCGGCGCCACCATGCTCCGGGGCGGCGCCTTCAAGCCCCGCACCTCCCCCTATGACTTCCAGGGTCTCCACGGCGAGGGCCTCCGGCTTCTCAGCGAGGCAAAAAAGGCCACCGGCCTCCCCATTGTCACGGAGCTGATGGATCTCCGGGATCTGGATCTCTTCCAGGATGTGGACGTGATCCAGGTGGGCGCCCGGAACATGCAGAACTTTGAGATGCTCAAGGGTCTGGGCCGCACCGACAAGACCATTCTGCTCAAGCGGGGCCTTGCCAACAACATCAAGGAGCTCCTTATGAGCGCGGAATACATCATGGCCGGGGGCAACGAAAACATCATTCTCTGCGAGCGGGGCGTCCGCACCTTTGAGACCTACACCCGCAATACCCTGGATCTCTCCGCCGTCCCCGTGCTCCATGAGCTGAGCCATCTGCCGGTGGTCATCGACCCCAGCCACGCCACCGGCCGCGCCAATCTTGTCCCCTCCATGGCTCTGGCGGCAGCCGCCGCCGGCGCGGACGGTCTGATGATCGAGGTCCACAACGACCCCGCCCACGCCCTCTGCGACGGGGCCCAGTCCCTCACGCCCGCCCAGTTTGATGGGCTTATGGGCCAGATAAACCGTGTTTTGGAGGCCATTCGGACATGACAGTAGGAATCGTTGGCCTGGGCCTGATCGGAGGCTCTCTGGCCAAGGCATACAAGAGAAAAGAAGGCATCACCGTTCTCGGCTGTGCCCGCTCCTCCGCCACCACGGACTTTGCCCGGCTGGCGGAAGCCATCGACGACATACTCACCCCGGACCGGCTGGCGGAATGCGATCTCGTTCTGCTGTCGGCCTACCCCGAGGTATGCATGGAATACATGAGGGAAAACGCGGACCGCTTTTCCAAAACCGGCATCGTGATGGACTGCTGCGGCACCAAGGAGCGCATCTGCGAGTTGGGCTTTGAGCTTGCCATAAAGCACGGCTTCACCTTTGTGGGCGGCCATCCCATGGCCGGCACCCACAACTCCGGCTTCAAATACGCCCGGGAGGATCTCTATGACGGGGCGCCCATGGTGATCGTGCCCCCCATGTTTGACGACATCGCCTTCCTCCAGCGGATCAAGGATCTGCTGGCCCCCGTGGGCTTCGGACGCATCAGCGTCACCACCGCCACGGCTCACGACGAGATGATCGCCTTCACCTCCCAGATGTGCCACATTGTCTCCAACGCCTTCATCAAGAGCCCCACCGCCGGCCGGCACAAGGGCTTTTCCGCCGGAAGCTACAAGGACCTCACCCGGGTCGCCTGGCTGAACCCCGATATGTGGAGCGAGCTTTGTCTGGAAAACCGGGGCCCCTTGCTCAGCGAGCTGGACTTCTTCATCGCCAGTCTCGGGGAATACCGCTCTGCCATCGCGGAAAACGATTACGATACCCTCCGCAGTCTATTCAACGACGGACGGATCCGAAAGGAACAGATCGACGGATGAAAACCATCCCTGTGACCGCCTCTGCCTCCTATGACGTTAAGATCGGCAAAGGCCTTCTGCCCACTCTGGGCAGCGAACTGAAAACACTCTGCCCCAGGGCGCAGCGCGTTCTCCTGGCGGCGGACAGCGCCGTCTTCCCCTTCCACGGGGCCGCCGCGCTGGCATCGCTCCGCGCGGCCGGATATGAGGCCGAGGCCTATGTGTTCCCCGGCGGAGAGGCCTCCAAGAGCACGGAAACGCTCATCGACCTTCTGAACACCGCCACCCGCTTCCGCCTAACCCGCTCCGACGCCATGATCGCCCTGGGCGGCGGCGTCACCGGCGATCTCACCGGCTTTGCCGCGGCGGTGTATATGCGGGGCATCCCCTATATCCAGGTGCCCACCACCCTGCTGGCCGCGGTGGATTCCTCCGTGGGCGGCAAGACCGCCGTGGATCTCCCCGCCGGAAAGAATCTCATGGGTGCTTTCTGGCAGCCGAAGCTGGTCCTCTGCGACACGGAGCTTCAGTCCACACTGCCGGACGCCGTTTTCACCGACGGCTGCGCCGAAGTCATCAAGACCGCCGTACTCTTTGATCCCCAGCTTTTCGAGATGCTCACCCGGGAGGGCAGGGCCTTCGACCGGGAGACCGTCATCGCCCGCTGCGTGGAGCACAAGCGGAACATCGTGGCGGAGGACGAATTTGACACCGGACGCCGGGGGCTTCTGAATCTGGGCCACACTCTGGGCCATGCCGTGGAAGCCTGCAGCGACTTCACCCTCTCCCACGGGCAGGCCGTGGCCATCGGAACGGCCACCGTGGCCCGGGCCGCGGCAAAGGCGGGCATTTGCCCCCCGGACGTTCCGAACCGCATTATCGCCCTTCTGAAAGACTTCCGTCTTCCCACCGAAACGAACATCCCCATCCACCGGCTCATGGAGCCCATGCTCTCGGACAAAAAGAGCTCCGGCAGCACCGTGACCGTGGTGGTGCCCCAGGCCATCGGGCAATGCGCGCTGCAGCCCATGGACCGGGACGCTTTGAAAAATTTTATGGAATCAGGACTTTGATATGAAAGCCACCATTTATCCCTCCTCCCTCGCGGGTGAGATCACCGCCATCGCCTCCAAATCCCAGGCCCACCGCCTGCTGATCTGCGCGGCTCTGGCCGACAAAACCACCATACTCCGCTGCCCCACCCTCTCGGCGGACATCACCGCCACGGCGGACTGTCTGAAGGGGCTTGGCGCCTCCATCGAATACGCCGACGGCGTCTTCACCGTGGAGCCCATGGGAGAAAAGCCCGCCACCGCCGCCATCGACTGCGGCGAGAGCGGCTCCACCCTGCGGTTTCTTCTGCCGGTGATCGCCGCTCTGGGCATCGAGACCACCGTGAAAATGCACGGGCGGCTGCCGGAGCGTCCCCTCTCCCCCCTGTGGGAGGAGCTGGAGGCCCACGGCGCGATCCTCTCCCGGCCCACGGCGGACACGTTGCTGGTGCGGGGTCAGCTTCGGCCCGGGGCATACACGCTGGCGGCGGATGTCTCCTCCCAGTTCATCAGCGGGCTGCTGTTCGCCCTTCCCATTCTGGGGGGCGAGAGCGTTCTCCGGCTCACCGGGACCCTTGAGTCCGGCTCCTATGTGGAGATGACCCTCCGGGCGCTGAAGAAATTCGCCGTGGACTGGGCCGTCACGGACGGGGGCTATGCCCTTCCCGCCGGGATGGCCTATGCCTCTCCGGGAGAGGCCGGCGTGGAGGGCGACTGGTCAAACGGCGCCTTCTGGGTCATCGCCGACCGCATCTGCGGCGGCACGCTGAGCATTCTGAATCTCGATCCCGCCTCCCCCCAGGGGGACAGGGCCGTGGAGGCCGCCTCTCTCCGCATCGCCGCGGGGAGCGCCGTCATCGACTGCCGGGACATTCCCGATCTGGTGCCGGTGATGAGCGTGCTGGCCGCGGTCAGCCCCGGCCAGACCCGGTTTATAAACGCGGGCCGCCTCCGCATAAAGGAGAGCGACCGCCTTCAGACCACCGCCGCCCTGCTCACCACTCTGGGCGCCCAGGTGGAGGAGCTGACCGATGGCCTTGTGGTCACCGGGAAGAGCCGACTCACCGGCGGCGAGGTGGACAGCGCCAACGACCACCGCATCGCCATGAGCGCCGCCATCGCGGCCCTGGCCTGCACGGAGCCTGTGATCCTCCACGGAGCCCAGGCTGTGAACAAATCCTATCCCGCCTTCTGGACGGATTACGCCCGTCTGGGCGGACGGGTCACTTTGGAGGAAGAATAACATGTCCAACTCCTTCGGAAACCGCTATCGCTTCACCATCTGGGGCCAGTCCCACGCCCCCGCCATCGGCGTGACCATCGAGGGACTGCCCGCCGGCTTCGCGCCGGACATGGATGCGCTGAACGCCTTCCTGGCCCGCCGGGCCCCGGGGAAGGGGGAATTTTCCACCCCCCGCAAGGAGGCCGACACCCCGGAGTTTCTTTCCGGTCTGGTGGACGGCGTCACCTGCGGCGCGCCGGTGACCGCGGCCATCCATAACACCAACACCCGCTCCGGGGATTATGATGAGCTTCGCCGCATCCCCCGCCCCGGCCACGCGGACTATGCCGCCTGGGTGAAATACGGCGACAGCCGGGATGTAGCCGGGGGCGGCCAGTTCTCCGGCCGGCTCACCGCTCCCCTGTGCATCGCGGGCGGTCTTGCTCTCCAGCTTCTGGAAAAAGAGGGCATCTCCATCCGGGCCCGTATCCTCTCCATCGGCGGCGAAACGGACCCTGCCGCCATGACCGGGCGCATGGCAAAGGCCAAGGAAGCGGGAGACTCCGTGGGCGGCGTGATCGAATGCGTATGCCAGGGCGTTCCCGCCGGCATCGGCGAGCCCATGTTCGGCGGCATGGAAAACCGCATCAGCCAGGCCGTTTTCGGCATTCCCGCCGTGAAGGGCATCGAGTTCGGCGCGGGCTTCGCCGCCGCGGCCATGAACGGCAGCGAGAACAACGACCCCTTCTTCTATGACGAAACCGGCGCCGTCCGCGCAAAGACCAACAAAGCCGGGGGCATTCTCGGCGGCATCACCAATGGCATGCCCATCATCTTCCGTGTCGCCGTGAAGCCCACCCCCTCCATCGCCATGGAACAGGACAGCATCGACCTTACCACCGGTGAAAACGTAAAACTCTCCGTCAAAGGCCGCCACGATCCCTGCATCGTGCCCCGGGCCGTCCCCTGCGTGGAAGCGGCCGCCGCCGTGGCCATTTGGGACGCAATTCTGGAAAGCAGAGGTTAAGAACATGGAACTTACCGAACTTCGCAAGAACATCGACACCATCGACCAGCAGCTGATCGCCCTGTTTGAGCAGCGCATGGACGTTGCCAGCAGCATCGCCGCCTATAAGAAGGCGGCGGGCAAGCCCATTCTGGACGCCTCCCGGGAGGAGGAAAAGCTCCAGGCCGTGGCCGCCCGATGCCGCCCGGAAACCGCCGATCTCATCGCCGGTCTCTTCAAGGAGATCATGGCTGCCAGCCGCAATTACCAGGCCCGCCACATGGAGTCGGACCGGTGAGCCGCCGGTTCGGGCTTCTGGGCCGAAAACTGGGCCACAGCTGGTCCCCCCAGATACATACCCTCCTCTGCGGCTATGAATACGGGCTGCACGAGGTGGAACCGGAGGAGCTGGCCGGGTTTCTGAACACCACCGACCTCGCGGGCATGAACGTGACCATCCCCTACAAGAAGGACGTGGTCCCCTTCTGCAGGTCCCTCTCCCCCGCGGCAAAGACCATCGGCAGCGTGAACACCCTGGTCCGCCGTTCCGACGGCTGGTACGGGGACAACACGGACTACGCCGGATTCGTGGCCATGACGGAACAGTGCGGCGTGGACGTGAAGGGCCGCAAGGCGCTGGTGTTCGGCACCGGCGGGGCGTCTCTGGCCGTGCTGGCGGCGCTGCGGGATCTGGGCGCGGAGCCCATCGTGAGCATCTCCCGCTCCGGCCCGGACAACTATGACAATCTCTCCCGCCACGCCGACGCGGAGATCCTTGTGAACACCACGCCCCTGGGGATGTATCCCAACACCGGGGTATCCCCGGTGGCGCTGAAGGATTTCCCCGCCTGCAGGGCGGTGTTGGATGTGGTCTATAACCCCCTGCGCACCAAACTTCTCATGGACGCGGAGACCCTGGGCATTCCCCACGCCGGCGGACTCACCATGCTGGTGGCCCAGGCCCGGCGGAGCGCGGAGCAGTTCGCGGAGACCTCCATCCCCGACAGCCGGGTGGCGGAGATCGTGAAGACGCTGGAGGGGCAGATGGAGAACATCGTTCTCATCGGCATGCCCGGCAGCGGCAAGAGCGCCGTGGGCAAGCGGTTGGCCCCCATCATCGGCCGGCCCTTCATCGACGCAGACGACGTGCTGGTCCAGAACGCGGGCATGACCATCCCGGAGATCTTCGCCGCCGAGGGCGAGGAGGGCTTCCGCCGCCGGGAGACCGAGACCCTGGCGGAGCTGGGCAAGTGCTCCGGCATCATCCTGGCCACGGGCGGCGGCTGCATCACCCGGCCGGAGAATTATCCTCTCCTGCACCAGAACGGCCGCATCTTCTGGATCCAGCGGGATCTGAACAATCTCCCCACCGACGGGCGGCCCATCAGCCAGAAAAACGACCTGTCCGAGCTGTATGAACGGCGGAAGGATCTGTATGCCGCCTTCGCCGATCACATCATCGTCAGCGACGAGGACTTCGCCCATTCCATGGACAAAATTATGGAGGCATTCCAATGAAAATCCTTATACTCAACGGCCCCAATCTGAACATGCTGGGCATTCGCGAGCCGGGCATCTACGGCGACCGGTCCTATGCGGCGCTGGAGGCTTTTGTGGAGAACGTCTGCAAGACCCAGGGCGTGGACTTTGATATCCGCCAGTCCAACCACGAGGGCGTGCTGGTTGACCTCATCCAGGGCGCTCTCGGCACCGCGGACGCCATCGTCATCAACCCCGCCGCCTACACCCACACCAGTGTGGCGATCCTGGACGCCCTGAAGGCCGTGAATCTCCCGGCGGTGGAGGTCCATCTGTCCGACGTGAACGCCCGGGAGAGCTTCCGCCATCTGTCCTACGCCGGGATGGCCTGCGAAAAGACCTATGCCGGATACGGCTTTGACGGCTACCGTCTCGCCATCGAATACCTTACCGAACGCTATAAGGCCTGACAGCCCCCCAAAAAAGAGAGAAAGCATCATGAACATCGACATCAACACCAGATTCATCACCCTGATCGGAACGCCCCTGGGCCAGTCCTTCGCCGCCCGGATGCAGAACACCGGCTATGACGCCGCCGGGCTGAACATGCGGTACTTCTATACGGAGACGGACGAGAGCCATCTGGGGGAGATCATAAACGGCATCCGCTATATGCCCTCCTTTGCCGGGGCGGCGGTCACAAAGCCCAACAAGGTAAAGGTCCTCCAGTATCTGGACAGGCTTGACCCCCTGTGCGCCAAGATGGGCGCCTGCAACACCGTGGTAAAGACCGGGGACGGCGAGCTTGTCGGCTATAACACCGACGGCGACGGCTTCCTGCGCTCCATCACGGAGGAGGGCGGCATCCATATCCGGGGTGGCGTTTTCTTCTGCTATGGCGCCGGCGGCGCGGGCCGGGCCATCTGCTCGGTGCTGGCCTATCACGGGGCGGCGCGCATTTATGTGACTGACCTCTTCGAAGCCAGCAGCCGGGCCCTGGTGGACGACATCAACCAAAACTTCGCCCCCATCGCCGTATTCGTGGACCATGGCGACCACAGCCATGTCCGGGAGTGCGGCGTGGTGATAAACGCCAGCGGCGTTGGCATGGGATCCAGCATCGGCCAGACCCCCATGCCGGAAGAATACATCCTTCCCAATCAGCTGTATTTCGACGCCTGCTACAACCCGGACAAGACCCGGTTTCTGCTGAACGCGGAGGCCAAAGGCTGCCGCATCCTCAACGGTCTGGGGATGAGTCTCTATCAGGGCGTGGCCCAGATCGAGCTCTGGACCGGCCGGGAGGCTCCCGTGGAGGCCATGCGCCGGGAGCTTATGACCATACTTTCCGAACAGAAGGAGTGACCCTATGAAAGTAATCAAATGGTTGGACGAGCATTTTGAGGAGGCCCTGCTGGTCATCCTCCTGGTGCTGATCTCCTGCGTGGAGCTGGTGCAGGTCATCTGCCGGAACGTGTCCTTCATCCCCGCCCTCACCTGGGCGGAGGAATTCTGCCGTTTCTGCTGGATCTGGAGCGTATTCATCTCCCTGCCCTACACCATCCGCAAGGGCAGCATGCTCCGGGTGGGCATTCTGCTGGATGTGTTCCCCCACAAGGTGCGAAACGTGATCAACATCGCCGTGGATCTCATCACCACCGCCTGCATGCTCCTGCTGGGCCGGCATTCCGTCACCGTGGTGCAGAACGTGATGGCCAGCCACGAGACCTCCCCCGCCATGCTGTGGCCCATGTGGGTGGTTTACAGCGTGATGCTGCTGGGCTTCTTTGTGGGCGCCTTCCGGGGTCTGCAGCAGGCCTGGTTCCACATCCGGGACTTCAGCAAGAAAGAGCTCAGCACCATTGAACAGACCATGGCCGAGGCCGCCGAAGAGGCGGACGCCGGCCGCCGCGCGGAAGGAGGGGACGCATAATGGCAGCACTGCTCGTATTCATCGTCTTCCTGGCGGCCATCGCCCTTTCCGTGCCCATCGGCGTGTCCATGATCATGGGCTCCGCCGCCCCCATCTTCATCATGGAGAAGGGCGGCTCCATCGTTCAGATTCTGAACAACACCTTCTCCGGCGCCAACTCCACCCCCATTCTGGCGGTGCCCCTGTTCATTCTGGGCGGCGTCATCATGGCCGAGGGCGGCATCTCCAAGAAGCTGTTCAACTTCTTCGCCTACTTTGTGGGCCGCTTCCCCGGCGGCATCCCCTGCGCCGTCATCCTCACCTGCCTGTTCTACGGCGCCATCTCCGGCTCCGGCCCGGCCACCACCGCCGCGGTGGGCGCCATGTGCGTGCCGTTTATGATCTCTCTGGGCTATGACCGCAAATGGAGCGCGGGCCTTGTGGCCGTGGCCGGCGGTTTGGGCGTTATCATACCGCCCTCCATCCCATTCGTCTTATACTCCCTGGCCACCGGCGTCTCCACCGGCGATCTGTTCATCGGCGGCGTTCTGCCCGGCATCCTCATCGGTGTGTTCATGATGATCTACGCCGTGTGGTACTGCAAGCGCAAGGGCGAAAACCGGGAGCTTATCGACGCAAAGATGCTGGAGCTGAAGAGCCAGGGCTTCCTTCGCCTGTTCATCGACAGCTTCCCCGCCCTTCTCTGCCCGGTCATCGTTCTGGGCGGCATCTATGCCGGCTTCGTGACCCCCACGGAGGCCGCCTGCATCTCCGTGTTCTATGCGCTGGTCGTGTCCCTGTTCGTCTATAAGACCATCCGGTTCAAGGACCTTCTCCCCATGCTTTGCAGCGCGGTGAAGACCTATGGCGGTCTTGCCTTCGTGCTGGCCTTTGCCACCGCCTTCGGCCGTGTGCTGTCCCTGACCAAGGCTACCTCCGTCATCACGAACTTCATCACCTCCAACTTCAGCTCCGCCTGGTCCGCCATGACCGTTCTGGTCATCCTGTTCCTGCTTCTGGGCATGGTCATGGATACCGGCCCCGCCATCATCATTCTGGCGCCGGTGCTGCTGCCCGCCATGGAGGCTCTGGGCGTGGACAAGGTCCACTTCGGCGTGGTACTGGTGTGCTGCCTGTCCATCGGTCTGGCAACGCCCCCCTTCGGTCTCGATCTTTTCGTGGCCGGCAATCTCTCCGAGGAGCCGCCCATGGCGGTGGCGAAAAAGGCTTTGCCTTTCATGATCGCCTTCCTCCTCGCCCTGCTTCTCATCACCTATATCCCCTGGTTCTCTACGGCGCTGCTGTAAGACCGGGACCGAAACGCCTTCAAAAAATCTAAATACAAGGAGAAAGAACCATGAAGAAATTGCTCGCTCTCATCCTGGCGCTGGCCATGTGCCTGGCCATGACCGCCTGCGGCGGCTCCGCCGCGGAAGAGCCCGCCGACACCGACACCGCCGCCGCTGTTGTGGATGCGGACAACCCTTATGCCGCTCTCGACCCCGTTGAGCTCATCGGCGCCGACTCCACCGGCAAAGGCGCGGCCGGCCAGATCTTTGGCGAATACGTCGCCGCCCGCGTGGAAGAGATCACCGGCGGCAAGCTGACCATCGACTATCACCCCAACGGCGATCTGGGCGGCGACGCCGATCTGCTCCGCCAGATGCAGTCCAACGACATCCAGATCGTTGTCTGCCAGACCGCTCCCACCGTGTCCTTCATCCCCGAGATGGCCGTTTTCGATCTGCCCATGGTCTTCTCCAAATATGACGGCGACACCATCGACGCCGTCCTCAACGGCGAGAACGACTTCAACACCGCCCTGAGCGAGGCCTATGAGGCCGCCGGTCTCCATCTGCTTGGCTTCCTGCAGAACGCCACCTACCGTCTGACCACCGCCCACACTGAGCTTGCCACCCTGGCGGATTTCGCCGGTCTGCAGATCCGCACCATGGAGAACTCCAACCACATGGCTTTCTGGACCGCCATCGGCGCCCAGCCCACGCCTCTCGCCTGGGCTGAGGTCTATATCGCCCTTCAGAACGGCACCATCGACGCCCAGGAGAACGCCGCGGACACCTGCGTGGGCGCCAGCTTCCAGGAGGTTCAGGAGTATCTGGCCTGCACCAACCACATCCTCTACTGCAACCAGATCTGCATCAACGCCGAGGCTTACGCCGAGCTTGACCCCGCCTATCAGGCCGCTCTGGACCAGGCCGTGGCCGAGGCCATCGCCTATATGCGTCCCCAGCTGGAGCAGATCGATCTGGAGAACAAGCAGGTTCTCGTGGACGGCGGCATGACCCTCATCGAGTATGACGCCGCTTTCTATGACGAGATCCTGGCGCTGGATTCCGTTCAGGCTCTCTACACCGAGATCGACGAGAACCAGATCAACGGTCTCGGCACCCTGCTGGTGAACGCTCTCGAGGGCTGATCCCCCGAAAATCGAACCGAATATACCCCGGAGACGCACAAATTTCTGTGCGTCTCCTTCTTTTTTACAAATTTCTCTTGATTTGTTTATACTTTCTTTATATTTTTTGGTATAATAAATAAATATGAATATAACAAACGGAGGTATCCCCCGTGAAAACAAAACTGCTTTCCATTGTTCTGACGCTCAGTCTCGCCCTTGGCCTCATGGCCGGCTGCACCGTTACGGCGGAGCTGCCCGAGGGCTATGACACGACCGGGACATCCACCGCCGTTGTCTTCCAGGAGAACGGCACCGTCTCCATCTCCGGCGCCGGCGCTGTGCTGGACGGCGGCGAGGTGGTCATCGCGGAGGCGGGCGTTTATGAGCTCTCCGGCGTCAGCGCCAACAGCCGCGTGATCGTAAAGGCGGACGACATCGCCGATGTGACTCTCGTGCTGAACGGCCTTGACCTCACGAATCCCCTGGACGAGGCCATCTATTTCAAGACCTGCGGCTCCGCTTCTGTGATCCTGATGCCCGGAACGGAGAACATCCTCACCAGCGGCGACGGCTCCACACCGGAGGAGACGCTCTCCATCACGGACGAAAACGAGGATGCATCCGGCGCGGCCCTGCGGGCTCTCTGCGCCATGACCGTCAGCGGTGAGGGCGCTCTCACCGTGAACGGCTATATCAACAACGGCATCGCCGCCGACGGCGGACTTACCGTCACCTCCGGCACCTATACCGTCACCGCCGTGAACGACGGTCTCAAAAGCGACGGGGACGTGGTCATCACCGGCGGCACCCTGGACATCCGCACCGACTGCGACGGCGTGCAGGCCGGCAATGAGCTGATCGTCACCGGCGGCGAGATCAACGTTCTCACCGGCGCGGGCGCCGAGGGCGCCGAGATGAAGGTCAGCGACTCTCTGATGATGGGCAACATGGGCGGAGGCGGCGACCGGAACAGCCGCGACAACCGCAGCAGTTCCGAAGCCAGCTCTGAGGCCAGCACCGAGGCCGCCGGGGAGACGGAAGAGACCGCTTCCGTCTGGACCAACACCGTCACCGGCGAGGAAGTGGCTTCCGCCGCCGAGGAGACCGACTCGTCCTCCTCCCGCGAAATGGGCGACCGGGGCATGGGCGGCTTTGACGACATGATGGACTTCTGGGACTACGATTCCGACGACACCCCCAGCCGCAAGGGTCTGAAGGCGGGCACCGCCATGATCTTCTCCGGCGGCACCATCACCGTGGACGCGGAGGATGACGCCATCCACTGCGACGGCTCCGTGACCATCACCGGCGGCAAGTTCACTCTCTCCTCCGGCGACGACGGCATCCACGGCGAAACCACCCTGGACATCGCCGGCGGCGAGACCTATATCCTCCTGTGCTATGAGGGTCTGGAGGCCACCGCCATCCTCATCTCCGACGGCTATCTGAACATCACCGCCACCGACGACGGCATGAACGCCAACGGCGGCATGGGCATGATGGGCGGTATGGGCATGATGGGCGGCATGGGCGGCAACCGCAGCAGCTCTCAGGAAGCCTCCGCCGAGTCGGAAGAAACCACCGCAGACACAGCCTCCGGTGAGGCGGACGCCACCGCAGCCGCAGCCTCCGATGAGGCGGACACCACCGCTTCCCAGGAAGCCGGGACCGAGACGCTGGAGACCATCGTCCGCATCAGCGGCGGCACCGTCATCGTGAATTCCGGCGGCGACGGTCTGGACTCCAACGCCAGTCTCTATATCGAGGGCGGCACCATCTTCGTAAGCGGCCCCTCCTCCAACTGGGACTCCCCCATCGACTACGGCGAGGGCAGCAGCGAGTTTGTGATCTCCGGCGGCTTCCTTATGGCCGCGGGCTATTCCGGCATGTTTGAATCCCCGGACACCACGGACGCCTCCCAGTCCTCCATCTATTATATCCAGAGCGGCTACGCCCCGGACAACGCCGTCACCACCCTCACCGACGCAAACGGCAATGTTCTGGCGGAATACGCCTTCGCCAACAGCTACAACGGCGTTCTCATCTCCACCCCGGAGATGGCCGCCGGCGAGACCTATACCCTCACCATTGACGGCGTGGACACCGTCATCGAGATGACCACCGCCCAGTATAACAGCCGCGGCAGCAGCGGCGAGATGGGCATGATGGGCGGCCGGGGCGGCCGGGGCTGATATCACACCGAAAGGAGCGCGTGACCATGGCTGAATTCAAAGCTGCCTGCCGGGGCTGCCACGGGGGATGCATGCACATCCTCACCGTGGAGGACGGGCGGGTGATCAAAGTCCGTCCGGATCCGGAGGGGCCGCTGAACCATGGCCGCGCCTGTATCAAAGGACTGAGCATCCCGGAGCAGATGTATCACCCCGACCGGATCACCACCCCCATGCGCCGCATCGGCCCCCGGGGCAGCGGCCGGTGGGAGCCCATCACCTGGGACGAGGCCTATGAGGAGATGGCGGCAAAGCTGGGGGCTTTCCGCCGGGACTACGGCCCGGAATCCATCGCCCTCATCTCCGGCACGGGGCGCCACCATCTCAGCCAGTTCTGGCGGTTCGCCAATGTTCTGGAAACACCCAACGCCACCTCCTCCGGGGCGCTCATCTGTCTCGGACCCCGGAAAAACGCCGCGGATTTCACCGCCGGCCATTTCGGCGGCGTGGACTATTACGGCGACGTGAAGCCCGGGGGCATCCTGGTCTGGGGCGCGAATCCCGCCATTTCCGGCGCGGACGGCGAGCTTCAGTTTTTCATCCGGGACGCGGTGAAGGCGGGAACGCCTCTCATCGTGGTGGACCCCAAGCCCAACGAGCTGACGGAAAAGGCCCGGCTGTGGCTCCCCCTCCGCCCCGGCACCGACGGCGCTCTGGCCATGGGCATTTTGAACCTCCTCATTTCCAAAGACCTTTATGACCGCGAGTTTGTGGAAAACCACACTCACGGCTTCGAGGCTCTGGCGGAGCGATGCCGGAAATTTGATCTCAAGACCGTGGCGGAGATTTGCAATCTCCCCGAAGCCCTCATCCTTGAGGCGGCCCATCTCATCGCTTCCATCAAGCCTCTTAGTCTGGAATGGGGCTGCGCCATCGAGCAGAGCACCAACGCCATCCAGACCTGCCGGGCCATTTTCATGATCCCCGCCCTCACGGGGAACTACGACATCCCCGGCGGCTTTGTGGAGAGCATGGAGATCGCCCCCACGGCGGACATTCTGCTGGACCGGCTGAGCCCGTCGCAGACCGCCAAATGCATCAGCGGGGGCTATCCCCTCTGCGACGGCACCGCCAGCCCCAAGCTCTTCGCCCACCCCTGGCTGACGCTGGACGCCATAAAGACCGGAGAGCCCTATAAGATCCGGGCCCTTATTTCCAGCGCCAACAACACCCTCCTCTCCATGGCGGACAGCCGCCACACATACGACTGTCTCAAGGAACTGGAGTATTTCGTATACATGGACTTTTTCCGCACGCCCACGGCGGAGCTGGCGGATCTGTTCCTCCCCGCCGCCCTGTGGCCGGAGGTGGACAGCGTTTACTGCATGCCGGAGTTTGGGGACGTGGCGGCTCTGTGCATGCGGAAGGTGGCCCAGGTGGGCCGGTGCAAGTCCGACGAGGACGTATTTCTGGAGCTCTCCCGACGCATGGGTCTGGACTACGGTGCGGAGAGCCAGGAGGAGATCCTGAACGGCATTCTCGCCGAGCTGGGCCGGAGACGGCCGGAATACGCCGGCATGGACTTTGACCGCTTCAAGGAGCTTGGCTGGATCGCCCCGAAGCGGGAATATGAGCGCTATAAAACCCGGGGCTTTGACACCCCCACCGGGAAGTTTGAGCTTTGGTCCACCATACTGGAGAAATCCGGCGCGGACCCCCTCCCCGACTGGCAGGAGGTGCCGGAGAGCCCCGTGAGCCAGCCGGAGCTGGCAAAGGAGTATCCCCTCATCCTCACCACCGGCAGCCGCACCCAGCCCTTCTTCATCTCTAACAACCGGCAGATCAAATCCCTCCGCAGGCACCACCCCTTCCCCCTGGTGTCCATAAGCCCCGCCACCGGCAAAAAACACGGCATCCGGGACGGGGACTGGGTCTTCATCGAGACCCTCCGGGGGCGCATCACCCAGAAGGCGAAGTTTCTTCCGGACATGCCCGAAAACGTGGTCAGCTGCGAGATGGGCTGGTGGTATCCCGAGGCGGGCGCGCCGGACTATGACTGGGACGTTTCCAACGTCAACATCCTCACCGTGGGCAAGCCGCCCCACGACCCCATCGGCGGAGCCTATCCCCTGCGGGCCCTGCTCTGCCGCATCGGGCGAAACCCCGACCGCTCCATCGAGGAGCGCTATCAAGCCTGGATGACAGGCGAACTATGAAAGGCGGAGCGCCATGAATCCTGCAGCCGACAACAAAAAAATCACCGTCATCTCCATGGGCATTCTGGCAGTGCTGGCCATAGCCGTTTTCGTGTGCTGGGCCGCCACCCAGCCCCAGGCGCTGGAGCCGGTGAAGGAGATCACCGTCACCGTGGCCCACAGCGACGATTTCCTTCTGGAGCTGGAAGCCCTCTACGGCCCCGAGCTCGCGGAGGAGCATGACCCCTATGTGCTGGAATTTGAGACCACCGCCCGGGATCTGATCACGGCCGTGGAGCCCTATGACGTGCTGGAATTCTATGAACAGGCGGACGACACCGGGGAATACATCCCGGTGGCAGGCGCCGCGGACGGGGAATTTCCCGATCTCTATTACGGCTATGTCTGGCTCTGCTATTACAACGGCGAGTTTCTGGAGGAGCCCCTCCACACCGTCGAGCTGGAGGACGGAGACCGTTTTTATTTCTATCTTGGTCCGGAAGACTGATTTTTTCATCAAAGGAGACGACCGTTATGAATCTTGAAGAATACAGGGCGCAGGCCGCCGCCGCGGCGGAGGAGCTTGTGGAAGCCGCCGGTCTTTATGACGGCAGCACGGTGGTGGTTGGCTGCAGCACCAGCGAGGTCATGGGCCACCGCATCGGCAGCGAGTCCGCCCCCGAGGTGGGCAAGGCCATTTTCGAGGGCATCCAGTCCGTGCTCCGGCCCCGGGGCATCCATCTGGCCGCCCAGTGCTGCGAGCATCTGAACCGGGCCATCATTCTGGAGGCCGGCGCCGTTCTGTTTGACGAGATCGTCAACTGCGTGCCCCAGCCCAAGGCCGGCGGCAGCTTCGCCGCGGCGGCCTATCAGGGCTTCTCCCTCCCCGTGGCCGTGGAGCACATCAGGGCCGACGCCGGTCTTGACATCGGCGGCACCCTCATCGGCATGCATCTCAAGGAGGTGGCCGTGCCCCTGCGGCTGAAAAACGACCGCATCGGCGAGGCCCGCATTCTCGCCGCCCGCACCCGCCCCAAATTCATCGGCGGCAGCCGCGCCGTATACGACGACGAGCTGAAATAAACGAAAGGCCCTGTGGCTCCCTTGGGGAACACAGGACCTTTTCTCATTCGACAAAAACAGCGTCCGCAAAAGAGCGGGCGCTGTTTTCATTCGCCGGGCAATCCTCCCGGAGCGGAGCCCCGGGAGGCTGCCATGGATGGGTGCGGAATGGATTACTGGGCAGCGACCCAGACATCGTAGTGATCGGCACCGAACTGGGTGACGAACATCTCAATGGGGAAGGCGTTCACATCGTCGCCATAGGCCACGGTGTCCAGCTCGCCCAGGGCCATGGTCTTGGCGCCTTCGTCAAAGCCGGAGCCATCGCCCTCGCCGGTGTAGCTCTCCATGTAGTCACGGAGATACTGGACATAGGCGTTGAAGAGATCGGCCTCGCTGGCAGCGGGAGCGGCCTCCACAGAGGCGGCGGGAGCGGCGGGAGCCTCGTCCGCAGGGGTGACGGTGAAGGTGCCGTCCTCGTTCTCGGTGACGTTGCCGATGATAGTGGAGGTCTCGTCCACGGTCAGGGTGGCAACGGTGCACTCCTGGGTGACGGTCCAGACGGAGCCCTCGGTGAGGGTGATGTAGGCAAAGCCCACAGCCTCAGCGCCCATCTCGCCGGAGGTGGCCAGGCTGGGATCGGCGTAGATCACGGTGCCGGTCCACTGGGAGTTCACCAGCGTGGCGTTCACGGCGTTGGTGCTCTTGGGTCCGACGTAGAAGTCGCCCACCATCTCGCAGGTCTCATCGGAGACGCCGGTGACGTCCCACTTGGTCGCGGCGTTCTGGTTGGTGAAGGTGACATTCAGCTTGCCGCCGTTCTCGGCCGAGGCCAGCAGATTGTCGGCGGGGGTATAGATGGCCTTCTCCTCCTCGGTCAGGCTGTTCCACCACTCGGACTCGGGGCCGTAGAGGGTGTAGTTGTCATTGACCAGCAGGCACTCGGTGACATTCACAACGGCGGGAGAGCCGTCGGAATAGATGACCGCGAACTTGTTGCCGCCGGAGTAGCCGGGGGTCTTGGAGCGGTCAAGATACCACCAGAGGATGCCGTTTTCGTTGTAGTGGGGGGTGTTGGCGGGGTCGATGAAGATGTTCATGCTGGAGCCGTAGCTGTTGCCCTGGTTGACGATGTAGTCATAGAGGGCAGCGTCGGCACGGGTCAGGTAGTCGGCATAGGACTCGTCCGCACCCTGGGGCTCGATGCCGGCCTCGGCGCCGATCTGGGCGATGAACTCATCGGGGGAGCCCACCACATAGGCATCTTCCTCGGCCTGGGCGTCATAGTAAGCGGAGATGCGGCTGTTCTCAACCCAAAGACCGGCGTCCTCGGTGTTGGTGTTGCCGGAGGCACGGACCTTCAGACCCATGCAGCCCTGGAGACGGCAGTTGAAGGCATAGCCATAGCCCGCGGAGGCGGAGCAGAGAGCGGCGTCCAGGTTGGAGGTGCAGTCGGAGTTGAAGACATAGACCCAGCTCTCGGAGTAGCCGATGGTGTAGACACCGGCGGAGCGCAGGCCATAGCACTTGGTGACGACCTGGTTGGCCACGATGGTGCCGCCGCCCTTATCGGTGGCGAGAGCGGTGCCGGCGTCCAGACCGGAGACGATGACGGTCACGTCATCGGGGTGATCGGTGAGAACGAGAATGTTGTTGCCCTCTTCATCCTGGCCCATGGCGGCATAGGAATAATCGGGGATGGCAACGGCCTCGGGATCCTCGATGTTGATGGAGCCGTCGGCATTGATGAGATTGGTGCCCTCGGTGTTCAGGAAGATCTGACCGCCCTGGGAGACATAGGGGCCGTGGCCGCCGGAGGAGGCCGCGAAGATGTCGCCGCCGTTGATCTCGATGATGCCCTTGGCGGTGGAATAGACGGCGTTGTTGGTGCCCAGGACCTTGGGCTGGTTCAGCACCATGGTCACGGTGGTGTCCGCGTCGATGCGGTCGGACTGGGTGATCTTGCCCTCCAGACCGCCGTCGGCATGGATCTGGGAGCCGACGCCGTAGAAGTTGCCGGACTCAGAGGGGCCGCGGCCGCCGGTGTAGCAGTAGGCCACGAAATCGTCGATCACATAGCGGCCGACGCCCTGGGCAAACAGGGAGGCGTTGTTGGTGTTATTGGCGGAATAGACCAGCTGGCCGTCCAGGACGGAGCCGTCATCGGAGGTCTCGTCCACCAGCTTGTAGCAGTAGGTGCAGTACATGGCGATCACGCCGCGGGAAGGACCGTTGGTGATGTTCTCATAGTAGTTATGCAGGCGGATGATGTCGTAATCCTCGCCATAGACCAGGCCCTGGGTCAGGTACAGGTCGTTGATGGCCTCGGCCTTGGTGAGGTATTCCACCTCGGTGGCCTGGGAGCAGTAGACCTGCTCATAGAGGCTGTCGCCGTTGATGTAGTAAACACCGGTGGAGACACCCAGGGCGTTCACATAGTCGGTGACGGCGGCGTTGGGATCGGAGACGTTGTAGACATCCTCGGGCAGCGCAGTGCCGTCGGCCACGGCGCCGTCCACGATCTCGGTGTAGGCATAGGTGGTGCCGGAGGCGAAGGTGCGGGTCTCCTTCTCGTCCTCAGCCAGAGCCGCAAAGGTGGCCTCGATGCCGGCGGAGGCAGCGGAGAAGGTGTAATTGATGGTATACTCCTGGGTCAGCTCGGCAAACTCGGTGACGACGCCGTCCACGGTGACGGAGGCGATCTTGTAACCCTCGGCGGCGCTGACGGCGAAGATGGTGTTCATGCCGTAAACGTCGGCGGGAACGCTGTAAGTACCGGCGGGGCTGATCCAGCCGTTTTCGGTCTCACCGGCCACGACGAAGTCGGTGCAGCCGGCGATGGAGACCACGTCCTTGCCGTTCAGGGCGGCGGAGGCAGCGGCGGAGGAGCCCTCCTCCGTGACCACATAGCCGGAGCAGCTCAGCCAGGGAGCCTCGCCCACTTCCACGGAGGCGGGGATGACCCAGGCGATGGTATCGTTGAAGTCATGGATGGAAGAATCGGCCAGATAGCCAAGCTCCCGGGCGAACAGGGCCCAGGTGCCGTTGAGCTTGTTGTTGCTCATGACGGAGCCGCCGTTGCCGAAGGAATCCACCTGATGGCCGGCAATGTAGCCGGGAACCAGGATGACTTCCTCATCCTTCACAGACTGGGGGGACTGGATCACGGTGATCACGTCGCCCTCGACGGTATACATCCAGCCGCTGAGCTCATAGGTCTCAGGGCCGGTCAGCTCGACCACAGGGGCTTCCGCGGTGGTGGCTTCGCCGGAGGCGAAGGCCGTCACGCCGAAAGACAGGACCATGGCCAGAGCCAGAATGACACTAAGTGCTTTCTTCATGTTGTTCCTCCTCAGTAATTTTCCGTGTAATGAAAAACATTTCACAAACCGACGTTGGAATTATACCATAGTTCCCTGCTGTTTGCTATATATTTTGTTAAATTATGGCAAAGAAAATAACATTTCTCCTTACAAAACAGTAATCCCCCGGAAATCATCCGGGGGGATTGGGGCAAATGCACTTATTCGGCGGTGGCCGGCGGGACGAGACTGTCCAGAATGAGCCGGTGGATCTCCGGGAATTTTCGCTTCAGGGACAGGACACGGCCCTCCCGATCCAGGAAGCCGTGACGGCTCCGGCCCTCGGTGCAGAGTTCGCCGGTATCCTTCTTCGTGATCCGGTAGAGCATGGTGAAGGTGATGCCCGTGTATTCCGCCATGCGGCACTCGATGATGACCCGCTCATTGAAGCGGACCATCTGCTTATATTCCATGGAAACGCCCAGCACCGGGCAGAGGATGCCCATGGCCTCCATTTTGTAATAGCCGAAGCCGATCTGCTCCATCGCGTCCACCCGTGCCTCCTCCATCCAGCGGACGTAGTTGGAGTGGTGGATGATGCCCATCTGGTCGGTCTCGTAATACTGGGCAAAGTGCTCATAGGGCTGGGCCTTGATGGGCATGGCCTCCTCAAAGCTCACCGTTTTCCGTTCTCTCATCGTGTTATCCTCCCACAAAAAACAGAAAGCCGCGCCGTCCGTCGGGGACAGCGCGGGCTTGCATCGATCAGAATTCTTCTTCCCGGAATTTGCTCTCCGTGCGGCGGCCCCATTTGATTTTGGGCTCCTTGCCCTCGATCAGACGGAAGATGTTCCCCCGGTGGCGCCAGAGGATGATCAGCGTCATGAACAGCACCAGACAGCCGCAGAGGCCCTTCAGCTGTTCGGCCTCCACGAAGATCCAGGTGGACAGCGTGCCCGCCACTACGGCGCACAGAGAGGCCAGAGACACATACTGGGCAAAGGCCACCACGATGACATAGACCGCGATGGACACAAGGCCCACCCGCCAGTCCGCCAGGACCAGCGTTGTGAGACAGCAGACCACGCCCTTGCCGCCCCGGAACTGATACTGGGCGGGATACACATGGCCCAGCAGCGTGCAGAAGCCGGCGAAGAGCTTGCCCACCACGGGGAATCCCTCCCCGGGGAAGGACATGAGCAGGGCGCCCACCAGAACCGCGATGACGGTCTTGAGGATATCCACCGCGATGACCGCGGGGCCCCACTTGGAGCCGAAGACGCGGACGAAGTTGGTATAACCGGCGTTGCCGCTACCGTATTTGCGGATGTCCTTGCGGAACACATAGCGGCTGAGGATCAGCGCGCCGTTCAGACTGCCAAGGAAATAGGAGACGGCGGCTGTGATCAAAAGAAGAAGAGGGATCATTCCGTATCACCTTTCTGACGAATCGTCATGCGGACCGGGGTACCCTCCAGACCGAAGGTCGCCCGGATGCGGTTTTCAATATATCGCTGATAGGAAAAATGGAACAGCTCCTTGCTGTTGCAGAAGATGACGAAGTGGGGCGGCTTCACGCCGGTCTGGGTCATGTAATAGACCTTCAGACGGCGGCCCTTGTCCGTGGGCGGCTGCTGACGGGCCTGGGCATCGGCCAGGACGTTGTTGAGCATGCCGGTGGTGATGCGCATGCTGGCCTGGTCGTTGACGAAGTTTACCAATTCAAATATACGCTCCGCGCGCTGTCCCGTCAAGCAGGAGATGAACAGGATGGGCGCATAGGGCATGAAGGCCAGATCCCGCTGGATATCCTTGCGCATCCGGTCCATGGTCTTGTCATCCTTCTCGATCAGGTCCCACTTGTTCACGATGATGATGCTGGCCTTGCCCGCCTCGTGGGCCAGACCGGCGATCTTGGTGTCCTGCTCGGTGACGCCCTCCCGGGCGTCGATCATGATGAGGCAGACGTCGCTGCGCTCGATGGCCAGCTGGGCCCGCATGACGGAGAATTTCTCCACCCGGTCGTTCACCTTGGACTTGCGGCGGATGCCGGCGGTATCGATGAAGAGATAGCTGCCGTATTTGTTTTCCACGGGGGTGTCCACCGCGTCCCGGGTGGTGCCGGCCATGTCGGCCACGATGACCCGCTTCTCCCCCAGAATATGGTTGATGAGGGAGGATTTGCCCACATTAGGCTTTCCGATGACGGCGACTTTTATGCGCTCGTCCTCCGCGTCCTCCTCTTCCAACGGGGGGAAATGGGCCACGCAGGCATCCAGCAGGTCGCCGGTGCCGTGGCCGTGGACGGCGGAGACGGCGATGGGATCGCCAAGGCCCAGATTATAGAACTCATAGATGCCGGGATCGTTGGGGCCGATGGAGTCCATTTTGTTCACGGCCAGCACCACAGGCTTGCCGGAGCGCTGGAGCATGGAGGCCACGTCCATATCGGCGGCGGTGATGCCGGTGCCGATCTCCGTCACCAGAACGATGACCGTGGCCGAGTCGATGGCCATGAGAGCCTGCTCCCGCATGAAGAGGAGGATCTCGTTGTCCGTGTTCGGCTCGATGCCGCCGGTATCGACGATATCAAATTTACGCCCCACCCATTCGCACTCGGCGTACAGGCGGTCCCGGGTCACACCCGGGGTGTCTTCCACGATGGACAGGCGGCGGCCTGCCAGGCGGTTGAACAGATGGGATTTGCCCACATTGGGCCGGCCGACGATGGCCACCAGGGGTCTGCTCATATCAATCGCCCCTTTCTTTTCACAGGTTTGTATACAACTCTAGGGACGACCGATGCCGTCCCGAAAAATTTCGATGGGGATTGCAAAAAAGGGAGGCTGAGAGCCTCCCCGTTTTTTGCTTGCAATCAGTTCTGCTCCTCGTTCACAGCGATGACCTCACGGCCGTCATACTGGCCGCAGGCAGCGCAAGCGCGGTGAGGCATGTGATACTCGCCGCAGTTGGGGCAAGCCACCAGCTTGGGAACACTCAGCTTCCAGACGCTGGAGCGACGTTTGCTCTTACGGGCATGGGATACTTTTCTTTTAGGGACTGCCATTGCTCACACCTCCTGTATATCATCCAACAGCTGCGCCAGGGCAGCCATTCTTGGATCAATTTGTTTCGTACAACCGCAGGGGCCGTCGTTCAGATTCTTTCCGCAGTCGGGGCAAAGCCCGGCGCAGTCTTCCCGGCACAGGAATTTCAGATCCATGTCCAGGATGAAGGTGGTCTCCAGCACATCGCTGACGTCCACGCCGTCTCCATCCAAGGGGAAGAGATCCGCATAATCGTCCTCCTCCGCGTCCGCCTTGAGGACGACCTCAACAGGGACGGAAAGATGCTCGGAAAACTCCGCGGTGCAGCGATCGCAGCGGACGGTCATGTCCGCTTCCACAATGGCGGTCAGCTCCAAAATTCCCGCGGTGTTTTTCACCTTGCCGGAGGCGGTGACCGGTCCGTCAAAGTGAGACAGCGCCGGGAACCACAACCGGTCGCCATCGAGCTCGCACTGGAAGGGAACTTCCCCTCCCGGTACTTCGATTATTTCATGCAGGTCAAGAAACATAGTGATAAACCTCATACAGTCGCCAAGATATTATAATTTATGTTGACCTTATTGTCAATCACAATTTTTCGTGTTAAGATGCTTCTATGAAAGAATTTTTGATAAATCGAAACGACGCGGGACAGCGGCTGGACCGTTTCGCGGCAAAAGCCGCCCCGGGACTCCCCTCTTCCCTGCTCCAGCGGTATTTCCGCACCAAGGACATCAAAATAAACGGCCACTGGGCAAAGCCGGACACCCGTCTGCAGGAGGGGGACGTTGTGCGGCTGTATGTGCCGGACGAGTTTTTTGAGGGCGGCAGGGGGAAGAAAAACGAAAACGCCTGGCTGGCCGCCACAAAGCCCAGGCTGGACATCGTTTATGAGGACGGGAACATCCTCCTGGTGAACAAAAAGCCCGGCGTTCTGTGCCACGCGGCCCAGGGCTGGGAGCCGGACACCCTCATCGCCCACATCCAGGCCCACGCCTATCAGAAGGGGGAATGGGATCCGGCGGAGGAAAACAGCTTCGCCCCTGCTCTCTGCAACCGCATCGACCGGGGCACCGGCGGCATCGTCATCGCGGCGAAGAACGCCCCCGCCCTGCGGGTGATGGACGAAAAGATCCGCACCCGGGAGGTGGACAAGCAGTATCTCTGCGTCTGTCTCGGCACGCCGAGGCCCGCAGAGGGTCGGCTGGAGGGCTGGCTTTTCAAGGACGCGGTGAAAAACACCGTCTATGTCCGCTCCCGCCCGGAGCCGGGCGCCAGCATCGCCATCACGGATTACACCGTGCTGGACAGCCGGGAGGGCCTCTCTCTGGTGGAATGCCGGCTCCACACCGGGCGCACCCACCAGATCCGCACCCAGATGGCCCACAGCGGCCATCCCCTGCTGGGGGACAGCAAATACGGCATCGAGAAGATGAACCGCAAATACAAGGAAAACCGCCAGCTTCTCTGGAGCTATAAGCTGATCTTTTCCTTTGAAACGGACGCCGGATGCCTGGAATATCTGAAGGACCGGTGCTTCACCGTGGACAGCGTGCCGTTTCGGAAGAAATATTTCGGGTGATTGGGAGCGCGCAAGCTCTTTGGCCCCCTCCCTGAGGGGGCTGGCTGCGGAGCAGACCGGGGGCGTTAACTCCCTCCGCCCCTGCGGGGCACCTCCCTCAGAGACAATGCCACTTAGTTAGCAACAGAGCGGCATAGGCCTATCCGAACAAGCACAG
>CAZQFN010000010.1:0-23301 GCA_964592685.1 uncultured Oscillospiraceae bacterium
TTCTCTTGTCATTTTACTTTTCCTCCTTTGCCGACATCAGCTCGATGTAGTATTCTTCGAGACCGATCTTGTTCTTTTGGATCTCGCTGACAACATGACCGTTTTTCATAAGGTGATCCACGATGGACGCCGCATCGTCCACATCGTATACCCGAAGGTATTCTTCCTCTTCCCGAACGTCTGCGAATTTCTCCCGCAGCACGGCCTTTGCCCCCTGCATATCCCTGGTTTTCAGGGCCACGAACACCTGGGCGCGGTTGTCCATCTCCTCGGCGGAGATCTCCATGATCATTTTGCCCCGGCGGATAACGCCGTAATGGGTGGCGATCTTCTCCAACTCACCCAAAACATGGGAGGAGATCAGCACCGTGCAGCCGTAGTTTTTCGTAATATCCACCAGGATTTCCCGCATAATGCGCATACCGTCGGTGTCGAGACCGTTGATGGGCTCATCCAGAATGAGAAGGGCCGGGTCGCCCAGCAGGGCCATGGCAATGCCGATGCGCTGCTTCATACCCAGGGAGCAGGATTTGAACTTTACATTCGCGGAGTCCTCCATGCGGACGATGC
This sequence comes from uncultured Oscillospiraceae bacterium, assembly GCA_964592685.1. Taxonomy (GTDB): domain Bacteria; phylum Bacillota; class Clostridia; order Oscillospirales; family Oscillospiraceae; genus CAJOIG01. Next base: position 571 of record CAZQFN010000010.1, read on the forward strand.
GGAGCACGCGGCCGATCTCCTCCTCGGGGTTTTCCAGCCCCAGATTGATGGTCTGCATACGCAGGTTCATGTAGACGCTGGAGTTGGGGAAGCAGCCGGTGTTTTCGATCAGCGCCCCCACTCGGGCTCTCACACCGGGATGGTTGTGCTCTCTTCCGAAGAGCTTTATGTCGCCGCCGTCGGGCACAAGATGGCCGCAGAGCAGCTTCATGGTCGTGGACTTGCCGGAGCCGTTTTCACCGATAAAGCCGTAAATAGCTCCCACCGGCACGGTCATATTCAGATGATCGACTGCATACATGCCGCGAAAGCTCTTGGACAGATTTCGGATCTCAATGGCGTTCATCTTTGGTATCTCCTTTACTTTCATAGCGCAAAAGCAAGGCGTGGTCTCGGGATCACGCCTTGCGTATGATTTTTTACTTGCCGGCCCTGGCGGCTTCGAGGCGGTCCCTGGCCTCTTCCGCGGTCTCGCCCTCGCGGGCGAAAAGCTTCTCCACCATCTTGTCGGTCACGCGGGCGAAGCCTCCCACGATAGCGTCTTCCATCTTCTGATACCCTCCCACGACGGCGTCCTCGATTTTCCGGTAGGTGCCCACGGCAGCGGTCTCGGTCTTCTCGCCCAGGTCATCGCTCACGCGGTCCAGGCTCTCCATCATGTCTTTATCAAAACGCATTGCTGTTTCCTCCGTTATGTCTCGTGTTGTTCTTTATGGCTGTATTCTAATCCCCGGTTGTTTTGGAATTGATTCAAAAATGTTTGCGAAATGTTAATTCGAAGAATTTTTACTGAATATACACATAGCAAAAGAGGAGGCTCCCGAAGGAACCTCCTCTTCTGCTATGGTATGTGCTGGATATGGAGTATATAGGAGAAAGAGACCAACCAATTACAGGTTCAAAGCGGCATAGAAGCCCTCTTTGGTGCACCATTCCACGGTGCGGGCGCGGACACAGTCGCCGATGGCGAAATAATCGTCCGCCGCATGCATGAAGGAGTCGGCCTCCTCCCGGCGGGCGCGCAGACCCACGGCCAGCAGGACATTGTCGCACTCGATGGTGTTCACGGCGCCGTCCTTTTCATAGCTCACCTTGCCGGGTTCCACGCCGGTGCACTTGGCATCGCACAGGACGTGCAGACTGTCGGCGTGATCCCGAACTTCCACCAGAAGCTCGTCCCGGTGGGTCTTGGAGGCGTCGCCCGCCAGCTGGGGCAGCATCTCCACCAGGGTCACGTCACGGCCCAGGCGCTGGAGATGGATGGCGGTTTCCAGACCGACCTGGCCGCCGCCGATGATGACCACCTTTTCGCCCAGCTCGTCCTCGTGGCCGTAAGCGGACACGGCGGTGCGGCAGTGCTCCACGCCGGGGAGCCACTTGGGCACCACGGGCTCGGAGCCCAGAGCGGCGATGACGGAGTCAAAGCCCTCCACCATCTCGGCGGTGGCCCGGGTGTTCAGCTTCACGGTGATGGCGGGGTTCTTGTTCACCTGCATGATGAGCCAGTTCTTATAGTTGGCCAGAGGCCACTTGAAGCTGACGTGGTCGGCGTACTCCAGAAGACCGCCCAGATGGGGCAGCTTCTCGAAGAGGGTGACGGTGTGGCCGCGGTCGGCGCAGGCAAGAGCGGCGTACATACCGGCGGGGCCGCCGCCGATGACGGCGACGTTTTTGGAAGTGGTGGCATCGGGGACGCGCTCGATGGCATGCTCCAGACCGCAGCGGGGGTTCACGGCGCACTGGAGGTGCTGGCCGTAGTTATCGGAGTCGTGGCAGCGCATGCACTTGATGCAGGGGGTCACATCCTCGGGCCGGCCGGCCAGATCCTTCTTGATCCACTCGGGATCGGCGAAGAACTCGCGGGCAACGACCACGAAATCGGCCTTGCCGGAAGCCAGAATATCCTCGCAGTCGGAGAGGTTCGTGATGCCGCCGATGGTGGACACCAGGCACTCGGTGATCTTGCCGGAGTTCTTCCAGCCCTCGGCGATGAAGACGTTGGGGTTGGGGGGCAGGAAGCCGCAGGGGTGGGTCCAGGTCATCCAGTCGGAGTTGTGCATGCCGCAGGAGGCCTGGAGGATGTCGCAGTGGTGCTGGAGGATCTCGGCGATCTTGAGACCCTCTTCCACGGTGATGCCGCCTTCCTGGAACTCGGTGCCGGACATGCGGACGTCGATGATGAAGTCGGGGCCGCAGGCGGCGCGGATGCCGGAGAGGATCTCCACGGCGTAGCGGCAGCGGTTCTCGGTGGAGCCGCCGTATTCGTCGGTGCGGCGGTTGGTATAGGGGGAGAAGAACTGGGCGATGGGGATGGAGTGGCCGAAATGGAGCATCACGCCGTCAAAGCCGGTCTTTTTGAGAGTGACTGCGGCCTCTATGTACTCGTTCTTGAACCATTCCATCTTCTCCCTGGGGATCTCACGGCCGATGGGGGGAGAGCCCATGATGGAGCAGCCGTCGGAGACGGTATAGCCCTCGGGGAACACGCCGATGAGTTCCATGGTGCACTTGGCGCCATAGAGGTGGATGCGCTCGGTGAGATCCACGAGACGGTTGGTGTTGTTGCCTTTCTTCAGATCCCAGGAGCAGTGGAGGCCGTCGTCAAAGGCGCCGCCCAGGCTCGCGCCCGCGCAGGTGACAAGGCCAGCGCCAGCCTGAGCCCGCTGCTCGAAGAAGCGGATGCCTTCCTCCATGGGATAGGGCTGACCGCTGGAGGCAGTGTGGATGGTGCTGGGGGCGGAGATGATGCGGTTTTTCAGAACCACGCCGCCCACGCGGATAGGGGAAAATACGTGAGGATATTTCTTCATTGGTGCGTTTCTCCTTTTTTTTACAGGCTGGGGTCGATGAGAACTTTCAGATGGCCTTTGCGGCTGGGGGCGCCAATATATTTTTCCACCGCGTCGTCCAGGCTTACAACGCCGGTGACCATCCCAGGAAATTGTACCTTGCCCTGGGCCAACATGTCAAGATACATGTTCACTTCGTCCTCGGTATAGACGAAACTGAACTTGAATTCCGGCTCAAAGATGGAAAAACTGCCGGGGGCAATGGTAAAGGGCTCGTTGATGGTGCCGATGACCATGATCTGGCCGCCGGGCTTCACGCAGCCGATGCAGGTGTTGAAACTGGCGGGGTTGCCGGCGCATTCGAACACGATGTCCGCGCCCACGGGAGAGTCCAGGATCTCCTTGATCTTGCCGGGCACGTCCTGGCAGGTTTTGGAGTTGATGAAATAGTCCGCGCCGTATTCCTTGATGAGGGGCTCCTTCTCATCGGAGGTGCCGAGAACGATCACGTTCCGGGCGCCGCCGGCCTTCAGAAACTGAATGGCGGAAAGACCCACGGAGCCGGTGCCGGAGACGACCACATTGTCGCCCAGCTTGAAATCGGAGATGCGGATGCCGTGGAGAGCCACGCAGACCACGTCGAACAGTACCGCGTCCTTGGGGTCAACCCCCTCGGGAATCTTGATGAGCATGGTGTGGGCCACATCACGGATGAGGAAATATTCGCAGAAGCCGCCGTCCGGGCCGCCGATGCCGGCGGTGGAGGGGAAGCCGTTGATGCAGATGTTGGTTTTGCCCTCCTTGCAGCTGGGGCACATGTCTGCGCAGGCGGAGGGAGGGCCGCAGAGGAGCCGGTCGCCCACCTTGAAATCGGTGACGCCCTCGCCCACCTCCACCACGGTGCCGGCGTTCTCATGGCCCAGAACCATGGGCAACTGGATGAAGGGGGGATAGTGGCCGGCGAAGAACTCCACATCGGTGCCGCAGATGCCGACGCAGTCGATCTTCACCACCAGCTGGTTGGGGCCGGGATGGGGTACGGGGCGATCCACCAGACGAAGATCGCCGGGGCCGTACAGAGCCAATGCTTTCATGGTATTCGTTCTCCTTTCGTTGCTGAAAAGGTTATGCTTTTTTGGGGGCTGGTGTGGGTGCGATAAATGCGGTATAGAACTTCTTCCGGGCCTGGAATTCCGGGTCTTTGCCCAGATCCATGAGGCGGCCCTCGTTTTCCTTGATGTCATCGGCGTGGAGGAATTTGCCGGAAACGGTGTCGTGAGCCTTGTGCTCATCGGCGGGGTCGAAGATGAATTTCCAGGCCCCGTCTTCCACTTCCAGCCGGCCTTCCAGACCACACAGTTCACAGACCGCGGTGGTGGTGCCGGGCACCAGCCAGAAGTTGGAGCACTGGCAGTGGGGGCAGACGCCGGGCTCGCCCATGTATTTGGCGGCGGCGATGTCCGCGGCGGCCGCGGCCAGATTCCGGCCGATCTGCTTCACGCGCTCGATTTTGTCGTCGTGCATGATGATGTCCTTGCTCCAGGAGAAGAAGTCGTTGTCGATGACCTTCCAGCCGGGGCTCATGGCCACCATGGCGTGGTCGGTCTGGATGCGGCAGGCCCAATCGGAGCCGCCGATGCCGATGAAGGAAATGACCTTGTCCCGCAGCAGCCGGGGGTCCACGCCGGGACCGCCCCGGGCCTTGCTGATCTGGTCGCCGATGATGTTCATACCCCGGTCCATGCGGGGGCCGAAGCGGTCACACACGGTGTGGAGCAGGCCGCTGGCGCCGGACTCAAAGATGGGGCTGACGAACAGCACGCCGTCCGCGTCCAGCAAAATGCTGCGGAAGGCATCAAAGTCGTCCCGGCGGGTGCAGATGTTGCCTTTACCCATCACAAGACCCCGGGAGCAGGCCACGCAGCCGGTGCAGTCCTGGATGTCCCAGTCCAGAAGATGGATGAATTCCACTTCCGCGCCCTGTTCCGCCGCCGCCATGAGGGCGGCGCGGCACATGGTGTCGTTGTTTCCGTTGCGGGTTCCGAAAGATACGCCTACGATCTTCATGGTTTTGCTCTCCTTTCCATCCGGGGGTCACTGTTTGCCCACATAGGTGTCATCGATGGTGATGGCCACGACGGTGCCCACAATGCACAGCACGCAGATGAGGATGTAGGCGATGCCATAACCAACGCCGGGGGCGTTGCCCAGAGCGCCGCAGATGGTGATGCCCAGAGCGCCGATGATGGCCACGGCGGGCTTCATGACGCGGTAGCCGTTGTCGAAGTCATAACGGCCCCAGATGGTGGAGATGAGGCTGACGAGGTAGTTGGCCGCGCCGCCCAGCATGATGCCCATGAAGGGCTGGCCGATGAAGATGAGGATATAGCCCAGATCGCCTACGGTCCCGGTGGTGACGAAGCCGCCGATGATGTTCAGGGCCAGAGAGGCGATGCCGAACAGGAAGGTGATGATGATGGCTTTCTTGGTGCCCAGCTTCTGATCCATCACGCCGCAAAGATAGCTGCCGACGCAGGCCACCAGACCGGCGCAGGCCAGCATGGGGGTCACGGTATTCACATCCGCAAAGCCGATCTGGGCCATGCGGGGCACGAAGTTGGACATAACGCCCAGGGAGAACAGCTCCATGATGCCCAGGGGGAAGATAATCTTCCACACATTGGGGGTCTTGAGGAACTTTTTGGGTTGCCAGACAGAGGTCTTCTGATAGGCAAGACCCTCGGCCAGAAGCTTTTCGGAGAGGGCGCGGTCAAAGCTCTTGTCGTTATCGGGATAGGCGCCGGCCTGCTCGGGATAGTCCTTCACGAAGGCGAAGACCAGGATGCCCAGGATCAGGCAGACGGCGGCGAACATGTAGTAGATGCCGCTCAGACCGAGATTTGTCAGCAGCGCGGTGCAGAGCGGGGTGGCGATGGTGGCGGAGAGGGGGAAGCCGATGGTGACGATGCCCATGGCCAGGCCCTTCTTGGTGGGATACCAGTTGGAAATGACGTTCAGACTGGCGATGTAGGAAAAGCCCATGCCGCAGATGTTGGCCAGGCAGATGAGCAGCAGATACAGGGGCGTGACGCTCACAAAGCTCCACAGGACGCAGAAGACGGCGTTTGCCACCAGGGCGATGCCCCAGGCAAATTTGCAGCTCTTTTTGCCGCAGAGCCAGCCGAAGAAGATGGCGCCGGGCACGCTCACCCAGGCAGCGATGGTGGAGAATATGTATAGGATGCCGGGGTTTTCCATGCCCAGACGGGTGGGCCAGCCGAGACCCGTATAGGGCAGCAGGGTCACGTTCAGGGAGTCATAGATGATCATGGCGTTGATGAGGATGCTGAAGAATGTCAGGATGAGAATGCCCCAACCTTTTTTGCCGAAACCTTTTGCTTTGGACTGTGTCATGAGAGTAACCTCCTCTGTAATATGTACAGCCCAATCATACGATGTTGTCAAAAGTTTGGCAAATATCTAAAAATGCCTCTTGTCATTCCAAATGGTTATGTGATATTCTTGTCAATGGGAGAGGTGAATCATATGGATCTGACCAAACTGAACTACTTTGTGGCTGCGGCGGAGACGGGCAGCTTTACCGAAGCGGCCCGCCGGGAATATACCTCCCAGCCAAACATTTCCAAGCAGATGCTTGCCCTGGAAAACGAGTTGGATGTAAAGCTGTTTCACCGGGAGAACCGTACCATCCGGCTGACAAGAGCCGGGGAATACTTATTTAAGGAAATAAAAGATATTCCCGGAAAGCTGGACCGGATTTTTGAGACCACCCGGGCCCTCAGCCGGGGCGACCAGGGTCAGCTCACCATCGGACTTCTGGCCGGCCAGATGAACGCTGATTTTATCGAGCGATTCAACGGCTTCCATACCACGCACCCGGATGTGAGTTTTACGCTGGAGCGGGCTAGCTTCGCGGCTCTTCGCAGGGCGCTGGATTCATTCCAATATGACATGATCATCTCCCTGTCCTTTGATGTTCGGGAATCTGCCGAGCTGGTGGTGGAACCCATCAAAAAACAGGCCGGCGCCCTGTTTGTCAGCCGGATGAATCCCATGTCGGATTCCATTGACCTCAAGGCGTTGGCGGAAGCTCCGTTTATTGCCATCTCTCCCCAGGAAAGCTATGGCGGCTATCACCAGCTTCTCCGCTTCGGGGAGCAGAACGGCTTTGAGCCCAACATCGTCCGTCTGGCCGATTCCCTGGACAGCCTCCTGTTTTATGTGGAGGCGGGCATCGGCGTGGCGGTGCTGGACCGGAACACCCGGCTGGAGGAGGACCGAAACATACGGGTCATCCCGGTGCCGGACTCCGAGGCGGCGGATGTGGTGGCCGTCTGGCGGCGGGACAACACAAATCCGAATATACGCAAAATGGTAGACTGTCTGAAAGACTAAGCACAAAACGCAGAGGGGAAAGCCTCTGCGTTTTGCGTTTGGGTTTCAGCCGAAGTAGGCTTTGTTCACGGCGTCGGTTTTGCGGATCTCCTCCACGGTGCCCTGGGCGAAGACCTCGCCCACGGATAGGGCGTAGCAGTAGTCCGCCACGCCGAAGGCCAGATGGACATTCTGCTCCACCAGCAGCACGCTGACGCCTTTTCTTTTGTTGATGTCCCGGATGGCGTTTCCGATGTCCTCGATGACCACAGGGGCCAGACCCAGACTGGGCTCATCCAGACACAGGAGCTTGGGGTTTGCCATAAGGCCCCGGGCGATGGCCACCATCTGTTGCTGGCCGCCGGAGAGGGTGCCCGCCTTCTGCTTGCGGCGTTCCTTCAGAATGGGGAACAGCTCATAGACAAATTCCAGATCTTCCGCGATGCCGGCCTTGTCCTTCCGCAGAGTGGCGCCAAGCTGGAGGTTTTTGTATACGGACAGATAGGGAAACAGATGCCGCCCCTCGGGCGCCAGCACCAGACCCCGCTGCACACGCTCGGAGGTGGACAGGCCGGAGATATCCTCACCCCGGTAGATCATGCTGCCCTCCGTGGCCCTGACTACGTTGAGAAGCGCGTTCAGAGTGGTGGATTTGCCGGCGCCGTTCGAGCCCACGATGGTGACCACCTTCCCCTCGGGAACGGTGATGTTGATGTCGTGGACGGCGGTGGACTTGCCGTACATGACCTTCAGGTCTTTTATTTCGAGAATGTTGCTCATACCGCCACACCTCCGAAATATGTCTTGATGACGGTCTCGTCATGGCGGACCTCGTCGGGCGTGCCCTCAAAGATCTTCTCGCCGAAGCTGATGACGAACACCCGATCGCACAGATCCAGGATCTGCATGTTGTGCTCCACGATGAGAACGGTGAGTCCGGAATCCCGGAGCTTTTTGATGACCTCAATGGAGAAGGCGATTTCCTCCGGGTTCATGCCGCCCAGCGGCTCGTCCAGCATGAGGAGCTTGGGCTTCATGGCGATGGCGCGGGCCACGCCCAGAATCTTCTGATAGCCGTGGGGCAGGTTCTTTGCCAGCTCATGCTGCACGTTTTCCAGTCCCAGAAGCGCGATGATATCCCGGGTGGACTCGTCGATGGCCTTTTCGTTTTCCCGGTTTTTCTTCGTGTTGAAATACATATCCAGCACGGAGGTGTGGGGCTTCAGATAATGGGCCGCCACGATGTTTTCAAATACGGTGAAATCGCCGAAGAGGGGATTGAGCTGGAAGGTGCGGCCGATACCCAGTTTTGCCACCTCATGAGGGCGCAGACGGGTGATGTCCTTCCCCTCGAAGAAGATTTTTCCGGAGGTGGGCATATGCACGCCGGTGACCAGGTTGAAGAAGGTGGATTTGCCGGCGCCGTTGGGGCCGATCAGACCCAGGATCTCGCCCTCGTTTATCTGGAGGTTGATGTCATTCATGACGGTCAGACCGCCGAAGCGTTTGGTAAGGCCCTGCGTTTCAAGCAGCATCGTTTTCTCCTCCTTCCGTTGCGGACTGATCCGCCTTTTTGGCTTTTCCATTGGCGATGCCATCCCGGATCATGCCGGGGATGCCCACAAGCCCCTTGGGCACGAAGTAGGCCATCACCAGAAGGACGGCCGCGGTGATAAAGGGGGTATAGGCGGAGTTGGTGCCCAGCCAACGGCTGAAGCGGACGAAGCTTTCGCTGGCGCCGGGGCGGCCGGTGAGCGCGCTCAGCACGGCGGGCAGGGCGTTGATGCCCTCGATGACGATGGCGCCGACGATGGGGCCCAGGAAGCTGGAGCTGCCGCCGATCATCATGTCCATGATGAGCCAGAGGGTCATGCTCATGGCGTAGTCGTCCGGGGTGAGCACGGTGTTGAAATGGGCATAGCAGGCGCCCACAAGGCCGGCGAAGAAGCAGCCCACGCCCACGCTCATCAGGCGATAGAATCTTTCGTTGATGCCGATGCTGGCGGCCACCTCGGGGCTCTGGGAGAGGGCCTTCAGCGTCCAGCCGATGCGGCTGTGCTCAAAGCGGTACAGGCACACCAGGGAGATGATCACCACGAGCAGGAAGAAGAAATAGGTGCTGTGGATGGACTCCCAGCCGATGGCCTCGGTGACGCCCTCCAGTGCCTTGCTCATGGAGGGGATCTGCTGCATGCCGCGGGCGGAGCCGGTGATCTTGAGGCCCTTGATGAGCTGGGCGATGGCCTGGCCCATGAACATGGAGCCCATGCAGAAATAGATGGTACGCAGACGGGCGAAGGGCCAGCCGGTGAGAAGACCCACCAGCAGGGCCATGATGGCGCCCAGCGGGATGGACAGCCACATGCTCAGTCCCACGGTCTTTGCCAGCACCGCGGCGGTGTAGGCGCCCAGACCGATGAAGGCGCCGTGGGCAAAGCTCATGTTGCCGGAGAGGCTGATGGTGCGCAGACTTACCGCGCCCACCACGCAGAGCATGATCTTCACCAGGGCTTTCAGCACCGTGGTGGCCTTGAAGGCTACGGGCGCCAGGATGAACAGCACGAGAAGGATGCCATAGGGCAGAAAAGTCAGAAGTTTCTTTTTCATGTCGGCACCTCCTTACATGTCATGCCCAAAGAATCCCTTGGGCTTGATGAGCAGCAGCACCACCACGATGGCGATCACGAGTGCGCTGGCGGCGTTGCCCTGGATGATATAGGGGAAGAAGGAATCCAGGAAGCCCAGAATGAGGCCCGTGATGATGATGCCGTTCATGCTGCCGGCGCCGGCCAGCATCACCAGCATGAGGATGCGTAGGTTCATGGTGTCGCCCATGGTGGCGGAAACGCCCTGATAGGCGCCCATGAGGCAGCCGGCCACTGCCGCCAGCGCACAGCCGATGGCGCAGATGATGGCGGAGACTTTATTGATATCGATACCCTGCAGGGCCGCGCCCAGACGGTCCTGGCTCACGGCTTCCATCTGACGGCCGAGAGCGGTGTTGTTGACGATGTACAAAGAGATCAGCAGCATGGCAAGACCGATGATGAAAGTGACGACCTTCTCGTTGGAGATCATAATGGTTCCCAGAGTCATGCTGCCGGTGGCGAAGGGATCAATGGACAGGGCCTTGGTGCCGGAGGCAATAGTGGCGGCGGTCTGGATGATGGTCATCAGCGCCACGCCCACCATGATGACCTTGTCAAAGTCATCGAAGAACAATCGGAACATAAATCGCTCCAGAAGCAGACCCAGAGCGGCCAGCACTATGGCAGAAATGGCCAGAGCGATCCAGCTGTTCACGCCCAGAGAGGAAATGATGAAATAGCACAGATAGGCGGCCAGCATATACAGGGCGCCGTGGGCCAGGTTGACGGAACCCAGCATATTGAAAATAAACGCGAAACCGAGACTGGCCAGGATGTACATGACGCCCAGGATCAGCGCCTGGATGAGAATGTTCGGCATGGCGCTCCAGCTCAGCAGGTTGAATGTAAACACAGGCAATTCACTCCTTTGCTTGAAAACCTGCCTGCGAAGTCAGGGACGCTCCTGCTTGCAGACAGGCTTTCAAAGGTGGGCGGAGGGGCGGCAAGCCCCTCCGCCATGATTATGCTTTAGAAAAGAACGACGTTTGATTAAGGAATGGTGACGTCGATCCAGCCCCAGAAGTACCAGCCGTCCTCGGCCTCGGGATCGATGACGGAGATGGAACGGGGATGGCCGATGGCGTGGTTGGCAATGTCATAGGTGACTTCGCCGCCGGTGTAGCCGGTGCCGAAGATGGTGTCGACCTCAGTGGACTCCTCCCAAACCTTGGCGACCTCTTCCGGATCGATGGAGCCGGCCTTCTGCATCATCTGCAGCATGACCCACAGGGTGTTGGCGGCAGCGCCGTCGAAGTTGGCAGCGATCTCATCGCCGTTGATCTGGCGGTCCTTCTCCACGACAGCGTTGAAGATGTCGGTGTTCTCGACCTTGTCGGCCTCGCGGGTGGAAGCGCCCAGCGTGAAGGCGCGGGAGCTGGCGTCATCACCGGCGAACTCCATGAGAGTGGTGGCGGGCTTGCCCTGCAGGCAGGCGCAGACAATGTCGCTGCCCTTGGCGCGCAGTTCCTTCAGAATGTAGCCGTAAGCCTCGGGGGTGCCGTTGCCCATGAAGCAGTCGGCGCCGGAGTCGATGATCTGCTGTGCGTAAGCGGAGTAGTCGGTGGTATCACCGGCGTACATGATGTAGTCTTCCTTGACCTCGATGCCATACTCGTCGCCCAGATCCTGCATCAGGCCGAACAGGTCCTCGTTGACGCCGTTGTCGTCGTTGACGAAGATGACGGACTCAACATCGGGGTAGACTTCCTTCAGAACCTCGAAGCCGGTGGCATAGTCACCGACGGAGCCGTTGGTCACGGTGAAGGCCATGGGGTTCTGCTCGCCCAGATAGCCGGGGGCATAGGTAACGTAAGCGGAAGCGTGGAGAACGCCGGCTTCCTCAAAGATGTCCTCGCAGGCCAGGACCCAGAAGTCGTTGGTCTCGACGACGAAGTTGACGCCCGCGTCCACCAGAGCCTGGGCGCAGGTGCGCAGCTGGTCACCGCTGGACTGACCGTCCTGGTCCACCGCTTCGATGGTGTAGATGGTGTCGCCGATCTGCCAGCCGCCCAGATCCTCATTGATGTAGTCCACCATGGCGTGGAACTCATAGTAGTTGGGGGCGTCCACGCCGGCGAACCAGTCGGTGGTGTGGATCATCAGACCGATGGGGAGAACGCCGGTCTTCAGCTCGTCGGCGGGTTCATCGCCTTCCTCGGCGGGAGCGGCCATGCTGTCCAGCGTGGCCTGGATGCCTTCCAGCTTGGCCTGGATCTCATCCAGCTTCTCCGTGGAAGCGCCGCAACCGGCCAGACACAGGACCATGGCCAGCGCAAGGGTCAGGGCAAGAATGCGTTTCATTTTGTGTTCCTCCTTCAAAATCATTGTAATGTTAAAAATATTACAATCTTCGATTTTGAGTATATCATCCGACGCAAATACCGTCCAATATATAAAATTGAATGAGAATATCAATAATTTTGAACAACAATATTCTTTTTGTTGAGTCCACGGGTGTATAACGTTGACTTTGGTAAAAGATTAACAAACTTAAATTGACCTTACCAAATGCACCGTTTATAATCGAATGGGGAGTATCATTAATTTTGAACTTTGGTGGTGTGGCATGGATCTTTTGCAGATGGAATACTTCGTTTGCGTTGCCGAGAGCGACACGATGCTCAAGGCTGCGGCGAAAATGAATGTTTCCCAGTCCACCCTGAGTATGTCCATCAAAAAACTGGAATCGGAGCTGGGAGTCAAGCTTTTCCAGCGGGTCGGCCATTCTCTGAAGCTGACCGCCGCCGGCGAAGCCCTCCGGCGTGGGGCCAACCGTGTGCTCATGGATGTGGCGGCGCTGAAGGAGAGCGTCATCAGCCAGGGCGGAGGCCGCACCCATGCGGTCGTTGTGGCCACGGACGCGGTGGACTATGCCATCGAGACGGTCTATGCCTATTCTTCGCTCCATCCAGAAAGCTCCGTCGAGCATCTCCGGGTGAAGCACTCCTCCATGCGCACGCTGCTTCTGACCCATCAGGCGGATTTCTGCATCAGTCTCTGCCCGGTGGTGGACGAGAACATCGAGTCCACGCTGCTGCTCAGTGAGCCGATGTATCTTCTGGCCAGCATTGACAGCCGGTTTGAGAGCATGCCCTTTGTCCGCATGCGCGATCTGATCTATGAAACGCTCATCACCCTTCCCGAGGGGCATTCCCTGCGGGATCTGTTTGATTCCTATTTTTCCATGCTGGGGCTTCGGCCGCGGTCGATTTTGGAGGTGGGCGAGCTGGAGGCCCTTTCCATGTCCGTCCGGAAGCGCTTCGGCATCACCTTTGCCCCCCAGTGCGTCCAGGGGAAGAAGGATTTTCTCCATGATATGGGCTATGCCGTCTGCACCAAGCCCATGCAGGAGTCCTTCTGCTATCGGAATCTCTATCTCTCCGGACTGAAAAACCATGAGGAATCCCCCGAACGGCGGTCCTATCTGGATTTTCTGCGGAAATACACCGATATGGTGGCCCAGCTCAAGCGCTTCCCGGAGTTGGAGGAGTTCCGCGTGGCTATGAACAAAGGATGAAATTATTGCAGCAAAAAAGGCCGGGGCATCCCGGCCTTTTCCGTTTTCGGATGTATGCTGTGCATGTCCGCATCCCCCTTCCGGCTCTGACTGTACGCCGGGGAAAGCCCGGGGGCAAGACTCTTGTGCCGGGGCGGGGAATGTGGTAAGGTAGGGAAAGACAAAACAAGGGAGCATGAAGATGATACGAAGAGGGACGGAAAAAGATATTCCCGCCGTGGCGGCGATCTATGAGGCCATTCACGGAGAAGAGGCCGCGGGGCGGACCACCACCGGCTGGCTTCCGGGGATCTATCCCGTTCGCGCCACGGCGGAGGACGCCCTGTCCCGGGAGGAACTCTATGTTCTGGAGGAGGACGGCCGGATCCTGGGGGCGGCAAAAATCAACCGCTGGCAGGAGGAGGTCTATGCCCGGGCCGACTGGCTGTATCCCGCGGGAGAGGATGAGGTACTGGTGCTGCACACGCTGGTCATCCATCCCGGGGCCAAGGGACGGGGGCTGGGAAAGCGGTTCGTGTCCTTTTATGAAGAACTGGCCCGGTCGATGGGCTGCGCCGTTGTGCGGATGGACACGAACCGGCGAAACACCGCGGCCCGGAGCCTCTATGGGAAGCTGGGCTATCGGGAGGCGGGCATCCTGCCCTGCGAATTCAACGGCATTCCCGGCGTGTGGCTGGTGTGTCTGGAAAAGAAGCTGTGAGGAGAGAAAACGTGAAAAAAGCGATCGTCATTGGTTTGTGTGTGCTGGGGGGCCTGGCCCTTCTGTATCTGTTTCTCATCGCGCCCCGGATGTTCAACAAACCGGACATGTCGGTTCTGGACGGATATCACTATGCCCATCGGGGGCTTTTTGACAATGAATCCGCCGCGCCGGAAAATTCCATGGCGGCGTTTCAGGCGGCCATTGAAGCCAGCTATGGCATCGAGCTGGACGTCCAGCTGAGCGCCGACGGCGTTCCCATGGTGTTCCACGATGCGGATCTGGAGCGGATGTGCGGCGTGAGCGGGAAGATCTGGGAGTATACCTGCGCCGAGCTTCAGACCATGAAGCTGATGGGCACGGAGGAGACCATTCCCACCTTTGCCGAGGTGCTGGCCCTCATCGACGGAAAGGTGCCGGTGATCGTGGAATACAAGATGGACAAAGTGGATGCGGCTGTCTGCGCGGCGGGACAGGCTCTGCTGGCGGAATACGACGGGGCATACTGCATCCAGTGCTTCCATCCGCTGGCGCTGATGTGGTATAAGAAAAATGCGCCGGAGGTCATCCGTGGCCAGCTTTCCCAGAAATTCTGGGAGAAGGAGGAATATAACGGCAAGGCGCTGTATGCCCTTCTGAGCTATATGATCGAAAACGTGGCCACCCGCCCGGACTATATCGCCTATAAGTTTGACGATGCCGATAATCTTTCCTTCCGGCTCTGCCGGGCCATGGGCGCCGGGACCGCCGGATGGACGCTTCGCTCCTATGAGGACTATGAAGTGGCGAAGGAGGACTTCGATCTGTTCATCTTCGACAGCTTCGCTTTGGAGACGGAATAAACAGGGAGGCCACAGATATGAAGGTTTTGCTTATAAACGGCAGTCCCAACGAATTCGGCTGCACCTATACCGCCCTGCGGGAGGTGGCTGACACGTTGGAAAAGGAAGGCGTGGGCACGGAGATTCTGTATTTCGGCAAAAAGCCCATAGCGGGATGCATCGACTGCGGCAAGTGCCGGGAGAATGTGGGCTGTGTATTCAAAAGCCGTTGTGTCTTTGACGATCTTGTGAACGAGACGGCGGAACGGCTGGACGAATTCGATGCCATTGTAATAGGTTCCCCGGTGTATTACGCCGGGCCCAGCGGGCAGCTCTGCGCTTTTCTGGATCGGCTGTTCCACAGCTCCGGCGGGCGCATGGCGGGAAAGCTGGGGGCTTCGGTGGTCTCCTGCCGCCGAGGGGGCGCGGCCTCTGCCTTTGACCGGCTGAACAAGTATTTTTCCATTTCCAACATGCACATCGTGGGCTCCCAGTACTGGAACCAGGTCCACGGGTTTACCCCCCAGGACGTTCGGAAAGACGGCGAGGGCCTTCAGACCATGCGCACCCTGGGGCAGAACATGGCCTGGCTTCTCAAGTGCATTGAGGCGGGACGGGCCGCCGGCGTTTCCGAGCCGGTGTATGAGCCCCGGATCGCCACCCATTTTATCATGGATTGAGGAGGCCGCTATGATCCGACCCATTATGAAAGACCCACTGTTCCTGGCCCGGAAGGCGGAGCCCGCCACACCGGAGGATGTCCCCGTTGGTCAGGATCTTCTGGAGACGCTCATCGCCCACAAGGACGGCTGCGTGGGCATGGCGGCGAATATGATCGGTGTGAATAAGCGTATCATCGCCTTTGACAACGAGGGCAGCTATATGGTCATGTATAACCCCGAAATCGTCAGGACGGCCCAGCCCTATAACACGGAGGAGGGCTGTCTGTCCCTGGACGGCGTGCGCCCCACCCGGCGGTACAGGACCGTCAAGGTGCGCTATCAGAACGAGGCGTTCCAGATTCGTCTGAAGACCTTTACCGGCTTCACGGCCCAGATCATCCAGCACGAGATCGATCACTGCGAGGGGATCCTGATATGATGACAAGGAAACAGAATTTTGTGTTTGTGTATGTTCTTATGAACACCATTATGTGCGTCTGCATGAGCGCGGCGGGGCTTCTGGTGAACGCGGGATTTATCACGCTGCCCATGTATGCCGTCACACTGGCGGAATCGCTGGTTATCTGCAACGTCTGCTCGGTGGTGTTCCGCATCCCCCGAATGGGGGACAGGATCACCGCCGCCATCGCCCGGGGCGGCCCGGAGACAAAGGCCTTCGGCATCTGGGCCGCGGTGGTGAACGGAACGCTCAACAGCTTTTTCATGAACACCTTCATGACGCTCATCAACGTGGGCTTCCGGGCGGAGTATTTCGGGGCCTGGGCCCATTCCTTCCCCATTATGGAGCTGGTGTCCGTGGTGGTGTCCATTCTGGCGTCGCCGGTGGCCATGAAAATCGCGGGAAAGGTAAAATGAAGAAAAAGAGACCGTTCGCGGACGGTCTCTTTTTGGATAAACGAAAAAATACCCCCGGATGCGAGAGCATCCGGGGGTACCTGCTGCCGGACAAAGACAGAAATGGTACACAGCAAGTCACTAAGGAGGGAAAGGAGAGTCACCCTGTCCGGCAGCGAGGAAATTTTTTGGAGGAGAGACGCAAGGGAGACCGGCGCAAATTATGCGGGAAGAATCACGATCTCGCCTTCGTAGGTGCCGGGCTGGATGGGTGTCTCCACACCGTTGACGGTCATGGTCGCGCCCTCAATGGCGGCGGTTTCGCCGATGGTCAGACGGGCCAGATGGCTCTCGCCGGTGACGGTCCAGACCGCGCCGTTTTCAAGCGTGAGAAGGACGGGGTTGTTCACGGCGGGGGCGGCGGTGTTCTTCACACGGCCCATGCCCATGTGGCAGTCCAGGGAGGAATCCGCCTCGATGACCGTTCCGCCGGGGAGGACGTTTCCGTCGGCGTCCACATGGTTTGCCCAGGCGGAGGAGATCACGCCGGTGATTTGGGCGTTGTCAAAGGTCACGTCCACAGCCTGATAGGCCTGCCAGACGGCGTTATAGATGTCGCCCTCCACGGCAAGATTCCGGAACACGGCGGTGGAGGTCTCTTCGGGAGTATATTCCACCATCACAGGCTCCGCGGTGGGGTTCGCGGCGATGAAAGCATCCATCTCCTCCGCAGTGACGCCAACCTCCTGGCCGTCCAGCGCAAAGACATAATATGTGGTGGGGGGGAAGCCATCGGAGTAGGTCTTCTGGACCTGCGTGCCCAGCAGGCATTCCACCTGGGAGAAATCGGACTCCACCTCGGGGATCTGAAGCGCCTCGTAGTTCAGACCGCAGTCGTCGCTGGTCATGAGCTGCAGCAGAACGCCGCCTTCGCCCACGGCGAGGTCGGTGCCGTCCACCACCAGGCTGCAGTAGCAGCCATCGGTGTCCAGCTCGCTGTAGCATTTCATCATGAACAGGCACTCGCCCGCGTAGAGGCTGCCGCCGGACATATCCACGATGCCGCCGGCGTTCTTGTGCCACATGATGCCGATGCGGTCGGCGTAGCAGATGTTGTTCTCCATAAAGGCGCTGGAGTCGCTGGTGGAGAGGATGATGACATAGTCGGTGCCGTAGAACTCGCTGTCGTAGTAATAGTTGTGGAAGCCGGAGTCACAGTAGGAGACATAGCCGGAGTTGTAGTTGGCGGAGTCGCCCAGCGTGAAGCCATAGGTCACACCGGCGACCTCCTTGGTGGCGGTGTATTCCTTGCCCGGCTGGGCCACTTCCAGATAGCCGATGCCGGCGAGAACGTTGCGGGTGGTAAGCTGAACATCGGTGCCGGAGTCGGTGGAGAGAGGCGCCCAGCTGCCGGAAACGACCACGCTGTCCTCATACGCCACCACGGAGTTGCCCACGGCGTTTGTCACGCGCATGGAACCGGCCAGACCCAAAGCGAAGGGGGAACCCCGGCGATAGGTCTCGGGATCCTGGGCGCCATAGATCACGCTGTTGGTCACAAGAAGGGTGGAATTGCCCGCCGCGGAGACGCCGTCGGCGTTGCCCCGGTTCCAGATGACCACGTTGTCCATCGTCATGTTTGTGCTTTCGCCCACGGAAATGGCGGTGCCCTTTTCGATCAGTTCGATGCGGCCGTCCTTGAGGACGACGGGATCGGCGCCGGGTTCCGCACTGGCATAGACGCCGACGATGTAGGAATTGTCGGAGGCGATGGTGAAATCGGAGATCTCGCTGCCGGAGACGGTGCCGGAGAAGACGGCATCGTCGGTCTGGAGACCGTCGGCAGAGACGGTGACGGCGGCTGCCGTTTCGCCGGAGGCTTCGCCCGAGGCCATGGCGGCGGTGGAGAAGCAGAGAAGCAGCGCCATGAGAAGAGAAAGGATCTTAACGCTTCGGTTCATTGTTTGTTCTCCTTTCGGTGAGTGGTCAAAGAGGCGGGATCAAAGATCAAAGATAGAAGATCTCGCCGCGGATCTGTTTGCCGATGGAACGGCCGCACTCCCGGCCCAGGCACACGGCCATGCCGATGGAAACGCCCAGCATGGGAGTGAAGTAGTCCCGGCCGAAGCGGCCGCTGGTGGTGTTGCCGGAGGCGAAAAGACCGGGGATGGGCTTCCAGTCCGGGCCAAGAACACGCTGGTCGCCGTCGGTCCAGAGGCCGCCCACGGTGACCATGTAGTTTCCGATGCCCGCCTGCTTGTCGATGACCTGCACAAAGTACGGGCCGTTGTCCAGCGGG
This sequence comes from uncultured Oscillospiraceae bacterium, assembly GCA_964592685.1. Classification (GTDB taxonomy): domain Bacteria; phylum Bacillota; class Clostridia; order Oscillospirales; family Oscillospiraceae; genus CAJOIG01. The sequence continues at coordinate 19,257 of CAZQFN010000010.1, forward strand.
AACAGCACGGCAGGGTCGCGGCCGAACTCTTCGTCACGCCCGGCGTGGGCCATCTCGTTGTACTTCTCCCAGTTTTTGATGATATTCTCCTTCACGCGCTCGTCGATGTCGGGGATGTAGGAGAGACATTCCTCGATCGTATCGCCCGCGTAGGTCAGCATGTTGTAGCCGCCCATCTCTCCGGAGCTGATGTCCGCACTCTGGCCCCGGTTGGCATAGGCCTCGTCCATCTTCGTGCGGATGGTCTCCAGCGTGCCGCCGGACGGATCGGTAGAGCCGTGGGCCGGGGCCACATACTGCATCGTCTCGGGCAGATTGTTGTCGTAGATGCAGTACATGCGCTCACGGTTCGTAAAGAGCATGGGGAAGCAGCGGTGCTCCAGCGTGCCCCAGAATTCGTTCATAAAGCGCTTGCCCTGCCAGTCCAGCCATATCCCCTGGGGATGGCCCGGGCAGGCTGTGAGCCCCGGGTTGCCTGTCAGCCAGGGCTGGCGGCCGTCCATGGTGGGAACGCCGCTCTGCTCGTGCTGTGCGCCGGCCCATACCGCCATGGCGATGCCGGAGCCGTCCCGGTCCGCGCCCATCTGGCCCAACTCGTCCTGCTCCTGCATCTGGGCTACAAGGTCTGCCAGCATATCACTGGTCATGCTTTCGTTGGAGCCGAAGCCGCCGGTGGAGATCACCACATAATCCGCCTTGATGCGGAAGTATTCCTCCGTCTCGTTGTTGAAAATCACCGCGCCCTTAACAGCGCCGTCCGCGTCTGTGATGAGGTGCTCGGCATGGCAGTTGAAGAAATACTGCGTGCCCTGCTCCTCGCAGTAAGCGCGGTTCAGTTTATAGACAGTCGATTGGTCGGGATGCAGCGTCGGCGCCCAGAACTTCAGGCCACCGATCTCGTCCAGTACATGGGGGCGGACCTCCTCGTTGTTGTGGGACCAGAACTTCACGTCCCACGACTGCTTTTGCGCGTCCGTGCAGCGGGAGATGTGCCAGTCCAGAGAATCGCCGCCGTTCTGGGCGAATTTCATGACGAGTTCGGGATTTGCGTAGTTGTTGCAGTTCAGCATCCAGTTGTTGTAAAACTCGATGGGGTCTACTTCGGGCGCACCCCAGTATTCCTGACAGAATTTGGAGTTGATGACGCCCTCGTCGCCGCCCCGCAGCTCATACGCAGCCTCGGTCTGCGCTTCGACGACCATGACCTTATAGCCTTCCTCGTTGAGTTCCAGACAGGCCGCATTGCCCGCGTAGCCGCCGCCGATGATGAGGACTTGGGTCTCAAGTTCTTCCTTGATTTTGCTGTCCGGAATGGGATCCGGCGCACTCTTCCAGTCTGCGACCTGCCAGATAAGATGGTTTTCGTTCTTCTCCTGGGCAAAGCTGAACCCTCCTGCCTCGCCGGAAGAAGCGCCCGGAGCACCGGAGGCTTCGCCGCTGGCGAATACGGGCATGCCGAAAACGGTCATAGCAGCCGCGCCCACGCCGATGGCGCCGGCGCTTTTCAGAAATTGCCGTCTGGAAATATCGTGTTGAGCCATTTTTTGATCGTCCTTTTCCAAAAAATTTTATAAAAAGCCCCCGTATGTGCATACGGGGGCCTTTTTAAACTATGGTGTGAAAGTTGGGTTTACAACTTAAGCGTGAGCCGCATACCAGGCGTCCAGATCGATGCCGAAGGACTCATACTCCTCGCGGGTGGGACCGTAGTTGGGATCGTCGAAGCTCCAGGTCTCGTAGGGCTTGGGCAGGAAGATCTCCATCTCGGAGCGCAGACGGTGGCTGGAGAACTCGGAGTACTGGGGAGAGCTCAGATACTCATGCTTCAGGAACTCGTCCACTTCGGTGAAGTCGCCCTGAGCGCTGGAGCTGCTGGTGGAGTCAGCGGAAGCCTCGCCGGAGCCAGCGGGAGCTGCGCCGCCACCGCCCATGCCGCCGGAGGAGCTGCCGAGGGTCAGATAGAAGCTGCCCATGAAGTCAGTGAACATATGCAGATGCCACATCTTCCACTCGCCGTTTTCCTTCACGAAGTCAACGCCGTAAGCTTCCCAGATGGTGTTGGCGCTGGAACCGCTTTCAGCGATCATGCCGGGGGAATACCAGAAGCACTTTGCGGTCTGACCGTCGTCAGCAACTTCGATGATAGCTGTGGTGGTAACGTGCAGCAGGAGCTGACCCACACCGCCGTAAATGTCCAGTATCTCTTCATCAGTCATGCCGGAAATATCAATATTGTTCTTTTCGCAATAACTCTTTGCGGTGGAAAGCCATGAAGTGTCGTGTCCTTCAACATAGGCTTCCCAAATGCTGTCGTAGCCAACATAGAAGCCCTGATTCTGACCAAAGGATGCGGTGGCGCGGTTCTCGGGCTCGTTGACCCAGATCTCTTCCATCTCTTCACGGTGCAGACCGTAGCAGTGATACATAACGTGCCAGCTCATTATGTTCTGAATTTCCTGCTGGTCGAGAGCTTTGCGTGCCATGGAATAAACTTCATCCACGGTGGGACCTTCGTCGGCAGGTTCTTCGGCAGGTGCTTCCTCAACGGGCGCTTCCTCAGCGGGTGCTTCCACTGCTTCTTCCACGACAACGGGGGTTTCTTCCGCGGGAGCAGCCTCTTCAGCGGCAGCGCAGCCGAAAAGTGTGACCATCATAGACAGTGCAAGCAGCAAAACCAAAAGTCTTTTCATCTTGTTCTCCTCTCATTTTGTTCGTCCGTGGGACGATTAGTGCCTATTGATTATACAATAACGCTCATCAACTTGCTATTGTCTTTATCCTAACTGAACCTTCAAAAACGTAACTCACCGTCAGGACGACATTGCCATCCTGACGGTGAAAATACAAATCAAACAATTATATCCGCGCTTTCTCTGATGCCGTACTCAACGAAATATTCTTCCTCCATGGGTATCCATTCGGCGCGAAACTTCTCTGCCATTTTGCTGCCGTTGCGCTTTATGACGCGCTCTATCTGGGCATCGGGATCAACATCTGAAAACACAGTCAGGTCAGCATAGCTGCCAAAACGCGGGTGGCAGCTGTAAGCCCCTTCAACAATGCGGAAATGCGCCTCGGACACTTCGCGCGTTCCGGCATAGTCCATAACTCCGCAGTCGAATTTCCTGTACGAAAAGCTTTGAGCCTTCCTCACATTGGGCAAAACTTCCTCTGCAAACCTTTCAAAATGGACATTGCTGCCGGGAACAGCGAATCTATCGTCAGTACGCAGTTGCCCAGGCAGGAAAAAGTCGTCCATATGGATGACCTGCCCATCCAGTATCGTCTTCAGCTGCTCTGCCATGGTGGATTTTCCCGATGCGGCTCTGCCGTCAACTGCTATAACGAAAACAGGCTTGTCGTCCTGCCGCTCCCGCACCTTTTCCAAAATCGGCAGCAGCCGCATGACACGTCGGCTCACCACCCGGTAAGAGGGCGAATTGGCTTGGCGATAAAGGTCGCTGTGATGAACGGCAGGCATACCGTCTGCCTTATATTTCCTGATGACCTGCTGCCAATGTTCAGGGGAAATGTCTGTACTTCCCTTTTGAACAACGGAATCGGCAGCGTTAAGATACTTTAAAAGCAGCGCTTCGTCTCCGTGAGTCTCCCCGATTGACGCGGCAAACATTTTAAACAGCCATTTTCCGGAAAGCCCCGCCTTTTTCCACGGGGCAAGGTTGACCCTGCAATAGTCATCGGATATGTTTTCATACAGCGGCATCGATGCAGGCTCGACATCGGCATATTCTTCATCAAAATACTTTTCAGCGGCAGAAAGCCGGCTGAGCAGGTGCCTTGGTCCGTATGCCGCCTGATAACACATTTTTATGATGTCTTCGGGCTGTATCAGCAGGTGCGTATCCAGCTGCTGTGTCAGGTATTTTTCAAAATCCATCTCCGGCTTTTCCTTTCTCAGGATCATCGGTGTTCAGATTTTGATTTTACCATGGGCTGAGGCTTTTTTCAACTCGCCAGCTCGCCCCGGCGGGGTACAACGTAACATTATGCGTAATTGACGGACACGGCACGCCGTGTCCCTACG
>CAZQFN010000011.1:0-23000 GCA_964592685.1 uncultured Oscillospiraceae bacterium
TCATCGCCCACCGTCTTTCCACCGTCCGCAACGCTCAGGCCATCGTGGTCATCGAACACGGCGAGATCGTGGAGCGCGGCAGCCACGAGGAGCTGCTGGAACAGCAGGGCCGTTACTACATGCTCTACACCGGACAAAGTGAACTAGACTAAGAGGTAACACACACTATGGAAAACGTATTGGTCGTCCCCACCGCATCTCTGGGCGACATCGTCGCCACAAACGGTCTTATCACCGGCCGGGAACAGACGGTTCTGGACCTCATCGCGAACGAGGGCGCCTTCCTGGCGCGCCCCACGGCGGAGGAAAGCCCCGAATACCGCCAGATCATCCCCTATGTGGCCATCGTCCGGGGGGACGAAGTATTCGCCACCCATCGGCTCAACAAAGGCGGCGAAAGCCGTCTGCACGGGCGGATGAGTCTTGGCGTAGGCGGCCATATCAACGAGATCGACGAGACGAACGGCGATTGGCTCATGAACTGCCTTCGCCGGGAGATCGAGGAAGAAGTGGACATCGCCGACTTCGGCACACTCACACTCCGCGGCCTCATCAACGACAGCGCAAACGAAGTCGGAAATGTCCATCTCGGCTTCTTCTTCACCCTCACCACCACCGGGGACGTATTCGTTCGGGAGACCGAAAAACTTACCGGCGGCTTTGTGCCCCTGGATAGTCTTGCCGCCGAAAAGGACGGCATGGAAACCTGGAGCCAGATCGTCACCGACGAGCTTATTGATCTATGGAAAACTGGGAAGCTTTAAAAAATGAATGCGCCGGCTGCCAGCAGTGTGAATTGGGCAAGACCCGCACAAATCTGGTCTTCGGCGTCGGAAACGAAAACGCGGACATCATGTTCATCGGCGAAGGCCCGGGCGAACAGGAAGACCTGCAGGGCATTCCTTTTGTGGGGCCGGCGGGAAAGCTTCTGGACGATATGATGGAGATCATCGGTCTGGACCGGACCAAGGTCTATATCGCAAACATCGTCAAATGCCGCCCGCCCCGGAACCGGGATCCGCTCCCGGATGAGCAGCAGGCCTGCATCGGCTGGCTCTTCCGCCAGATCGAACTGGTGAACCCGAAGATCCTCGTTTTTCTCGGCCGCATCGCCGCAACGGCTTTCATTCGGGCGGACTTCCGCATTACCCGGGAACACGGCCAGTGGTTTGAGGTGATGGGGCGTCCCGCCATGGCGATCTACCACCCCTCTGCCCTTTTGCGGGATGTTTCCAAGCGTCCGGAAACTTTCGTGGATCTAAAGCAATTACAGCAGGAGATTCGTAAACTCTCATGATCGACTTACACCCTGTCACGCTGGCGGCCAAAGCCTGGATCGACCCCCTTGTGTGGGCCGAAGGCTCCTCCAGCGCAGATTATAACTTCGGAAATATCTTTCTTTGGGATCATAGCTTTCATCAAAAAGTCGGTCGGCTCGGAGACCGGGTCATCGTTCTTTTAAGCTATGATACCCAGCCGTTTTTTGCCTGGCCCGTAGGCACGGGGGACGTGGGTCCCGTCATCGAAGAGATGCGCGCTTATGCCGGGGAACACGGCTTCCCCTTCCTGATGCGGGGCGTCACGGAGGAACATCTTCCCCTGCTGGAGGAACTGTATGGCGGCCGCTACACCGCAGAGCCAGACCGGGATTACTGGGACTATCTCTACTCCGTGGAAAAACTCTCCACACTCTCCGGCAAAAAGCTCCACGGCAAGCGAAACCATATCCACCGCTTTGAAGAGCAGAATGACTGGTCCTTCGCGCCCATGACCGAGGAAGACTTCCCCGAATGCCAGGAGCTTCTGGATATGTGGATGGCCTCCTGCGGAGAGGACGAGCAGGACGGCATTTTTGATGAATACGAGGCTTTGCAGAAAGCCTTCCGCCAGTTCCGGGAACTGGAGTTGGACGGCGGCATCCTTCGCTCCGGCGGGAAACTCATCGCCTTCACCATAGGCGAACCCATCTGCGAGCACACCTTTGATGTTCACTTTGAAAAGGCCATGAGCCTTATCCAGGGCTCCTATGCCATGATCAACCGGGAATTCGTCCGCTACATAGGAAAAAAATATCCCGGGATCCAGTGGATCAACCGGGAGGACGATACCGGACGGCTCAGCCTTCGGAAGTCCAAGGAGAGCTATTATCCTGACCGCATGGTCAAAAAATACACGGTGGTGATAAAATGAAAGACTATATTCTTCGCCTCTGGCAGCCAGAGGACAAACCCGAACTTAAAGCACTTTGGGAACTTGCTTTTGGGGATGACGGCGAATACATCGACACATTTTTCCGTTCCTTCCTGAAAGAGGATTCCTGCGTGGTGGCAGAGTGCGACGGCAAAGTCGTCTCCGCCATGTATATTCTGGGGAACAATACGCTCTGGCCCTATCGAAAGAACCGCCTGACGGCGGGTTATACCTATGCGCTGGCCACACTGCCCGAATACCGTGGCCGGGGAATCGGCAAGGCTGTCTATCAGGCCGCGGCAGAAAAGGCTTTGGAGAAACACGACATCGCCGCTGTGCTTCCCGCGGAAGAAGGGCTTTATCCCTTTTATGAAAGCGCAAACGGTGCCAAGGCCCTCTCCATCCGGCGGGAGGCCATCATCAAGGCTGAAGATCTCAAGGATGTAAAGGTCATCAACGCCGCCCGCATTCCCGCCTTCCATTATTTCGGCATCCGGGAATCCATTCTGCGCGGTATGCCCCATGTGACTTTCTCCGAGGAAATGATCGACTTCATGGAGGATTACATGGAGGAGCACGGCGATTTCTTTATGACCGAGGAGGGCATCGCCATGGTTGAGCCCGGCGACGGCACCTGCCGCATCACGGAGCTTCTCTGCCCGGACACGGACGGCATGTCCGTCATCGCCGCCGTGGCCGCCTATCACAGGACCGAAAAATATCTTGTGCGCTCCCCCTTCTTCTTCTCCGGCCCCGGCAAGAAAAAAACATCCGTGCTGGGCGTTCTCAAGGAGGAACCCGAGTACCCAATGCCCTTCGATATGTGGTGGGGTTTTGGACTGGATTGAGAAAAATCAAAACTTTTTCTGTTTAATACTGTAAATTTAATACTTTTGAAACATTCTTGTACTTTCTTTTGTAATATTCCTTCTGTAAAATAAGAATTGCAAGAGACAGTTTCATCTTTTTCATTTTGTCCTCAATCCATAGAAGTCGCCGGAGCGCAGTCGCAGCGCCCCGGCGATATTCTTTTTCTTTTCTCTGAAACGTTTTCTTCTTTTGTGACTCTTACAGACGGAGGTGATGACAGGACATGGACTTTGAAGCCATTTATACCGAGCATTTCTTCAGTGTATACAAATACATCCTGTCCCTGTGCCGGGACGCCGCCCTGGCCGAGGAGATCACCCAGGAGACCTTTTACCGGGCCATGGAGAACTTTTCCCGTTTCCGGGGCGAATCGACGCTGTTCGTGTGGCTCTGCCAGATTGGAAAAAACATATATTACCGCCACACCCGGCGTCAGAAGCGGTTTTCTCCGGAGCTGACGGAGGAGGTTTTATCCGGGACAGAAGGCTCCATGGAAGAGCGCCTGTCTGACCGGGAGGACGCCCGAAAACTCCACCGGTTGCTCCACGGTCTGCCGGAGCCATACCGGGAGGTATTCACGCTGCGCACTTTCGGCGAGCTGCCCTTTTCTCAGATCGGGGAGCTTTTCGGCAAAACGGACAGTTGGGCGCGGCTTGTGTATTACCGGGCAAAAAACGAGTTAAGGAGGAAATTCAATGAAAGTGAGCTGTGACGTAATACGGGATCTTCTGCCGGTTTATCACGACGACATATGTTCCCCGGACAGCCGGGCGCTGGTGGAAGAACACCTGACCGGGTGCGAAACCTGCCGGGAGGAGCTTGCCGCCATAGAGTTGGAGATATCCATCCCTCACCCTGCCCCGGATGAAGAGGCCATGAACGGACTGAGTAAGGCCTGGAAACGGGTCAAGCGAAAATCCCTGGCCAAGGGAATATTGGCGGCGGCTCTGGTGCTGGCGCTGATAGTGGTGGGCTTTTTTGCGGCATTTACTTTCCGCAAGGCAGAAGGAAACAGCATGTCCCCCACCATCGAGCACGGCGAGATATGCATCGTGAACAAAGCCACCTATACCATCAGTGAACCACAGCGGGGCGATATTCTTTGCGCCGTATTGCCCCAGTTCAACAATTTCCGTGACATTGTACGGCTGGTGGCTGTTCCGGGGGATGAGATCCTCTTTGAAAACGGCACCCTGTATATAAACGGCGAGGGCTGTTATTTCTTTATGGGTGAGTACATCGACCCGGTGGATACCGTTCACATCACACTGGGCGAGGATGAATACTTCGTCATTGGCGATAATCACAACAATTCTCTGGACAGCCGGGACGACCGCTATGGTCTTCTCTCCTCCAAAAACATTGTTGGAAAGGTGATCGCCACATGGAACCCGGCTACCATTCTGAATCCCTATGTAGAAAGCGTGGAAGCCGTGGCGGAGGAAACTGAATGACGGAAAGGCTCCCCGCGGGGAGCCTTTTTCCTTTTCCTTTGTGCAAATTACTGCTATAATACAGATAAAAATCACACAACCACGGAGTAGCCATGAAGAAACTGGTCGTCGGCATACTGGCCCATGTGGACGCGGGAAAAACCACCCTGTCCGAGGGCATGCTGTATACATCGGGAAAAATCAAAAAGTTGGGGCGGGTGGATCACCGGAATACCTATCTGGACACCCATGAACTGGAGCGCGCCCGGGGCATCACCATCTTTTCCAAGCAGGCCATCCTCACCTGGGAGGACATGGATATCACGCTCCTGGACACGCCGGGTCACGCGGACTTCTCCGGGGAAATGGAGCGGGCGCTGCAGGTTCTCGATTACGCCATCCTCGTCATCAGCGGTACGGATGGCGTTCAGGCCCACACGGAAACTCTCTGGGGGCTTCTGAAACGCTATAATATCCCCACCTTCGTATTCGTAACGAAGATGGATGTGGCGAACATGAGCCGGACCGAGCTGATGGAGGACCTGCAAAGCCATCTCAGCGAGGGCTGCATGTGCCTCAGCGACAGGGATGAAGAAGCCATGGCCATGCTGGACGAGAGCGTGTTGGACCGCTATATGGAATCCGGAGCCGTCACCGACGGAGACATTGCCTTTCTAATTCAAAAGCGAGCCCTCTTCCCCTGTTTTTTCGGATCGGGTCTGAAGCTGGACGGTGTGGAAGAGCTGCTTCGTGCCCTGGAGACTTATACCATCGCTCCGGCCTATCCGGATATTTTTGCCGGAACGGTCTATAAGATCGCGCGGGACAGTCAGGGAAACCGGCTGACCTATGTAAAAGTCACCGGCGGGACGCTGAACGTCCGGGCGCCCATCCGCTATGTCCCACTCCGGAGCAGTGAGGCGCTGGAGGAAAAAATCAGCCAGATCCGCCTCTACTCCGGGCAGAAATACGACACCGCCGATTCCGTCCCCGCAGGAGGCGTCTGCGCCGTGCTGGGTCTTTCCAAAAGCTATCCCGGCCAGGGGCTCGGCGCCCAGGAAAACACGGACGCACCTCTTCTGGAGCCAGCCCTTGGCTATCGCATCGAACTTCCCAAAGGCTGCGACGCCCGGACCATGCTGCCCAAGCTGAAGCAGCTGGAGGAAGAAGATCCTTTGCTGCGCATCCTTTGGCAGCCCACACTGAACGAGATTCAGGTGCAGCTCATGGGCTCAGTGCAGATCGAGGTGCTGAAGAGTCTTATCCGGGAACGGTTCGATGTGGATGTTCAAATCGGTCAGGGGTGCATTCTCTACCGGGAGACCATCGAAGATACCGTGGAGGGCGTGGGCCATTATGAGCCACTGAAGCATTACGCAGAGGTGCATCTGCTGCTGGAGCCGGGAGAACCGGGCAGCGGCATCCAGCTTGACACCGCCTGCAGCGAGGACTCCCTGGCCCTCAACTGGCAACGGCTCATTCTCACCCATCTGGAAGAAAAGCAGCACGTTGGCGTGCTCACCGGCGCACCGATCACGGATATCAAAATCACCCTCATCGCCGGACGGGCCCATCTCAAACACACCGAAGGCGGCGACTTCCGCCAGGCCACCTACCGTGCCGTGCGCCAGGGGCTCATGCAGGCAAAAAGCGTGCTGCTGGAGCCCTATTACGAGTTCCGGTTGGAGGTCCCGGCGGAACACATCGGCCGTGCCATCAGCGACGTCCACGCCATGGGCGGCGAACACGGCTCCCCGGAGACCGTGGGTGACCGCATGATCCTCACAGGGACAGCACCGGTGTCCGCCATGGCGGACTATATGACCGAGGTCATGGCCTATACCCGGGGGCGGGGCCGCTTCTCCTGCCACACAGCGGGCTATCAGCCCTGTAAGAACGCGGAGAGCGTCATTTCCGAGGCCGCCTATGACCCGGAAGCAGATTTGGAAAACACGCCGGACAGCGTGTTTTGCGCCCACGGAGCCGGGTTCAATGTAAAATGGAGCGATGTGCCGGAATATATGCATCTGGAGAGCGGTCTAAAAAAGGACAGCCCACAGGAGGAGTATGTTCCAAGGGTCCGTACCCGGAATCTGGATATCGACGAGAAAGAGCTGGAGGCCATCATGCTCCGGGAGTTCGGCCCCATCCGCCGGGCGGTATATACCGCCCCCAAGGTGAACAGCGCCGTGGGCATCGAGCTTTCCGTCAGAAAGAAAAAAGAGCATCTCATCGTGGACGGCTACAACGTCATCTTCGCCTGGGATGATCTGAAATCGCTGGCGAAGGACAATCTTGGTCTCGCCCGGTCGAAGCTCATCGACACGCTGGCAAACTATCAGGGCTTCACAAAGAGCCAGATAGTCATCGTGTTCGACGGCTATAAGGTTCCCGGAAACACCGGAACCCGCCAGACCCAGAGCGGCGTCCACATCGCCTATACAAAAGAGAACGAAACAGCGGATATGTACATCGAGCGGCTGGCCAACGACATTGGAAAAAACGAGTCCGTCCGGGTCATTACCTCCGATGCCCTCATCCGTCTGTCCGCTCTGCGGAGCGGCGTGCTGCGCACATCCTCAAGGGAATTCAAAAACGAGGTTGACTGGGTATTGGAGCAGATCCGCACCATTGTGAAGAAGAGTCAGGAATAATCATGGAAAATCAGGATTTCATAAAACGCATCACCGATCTTGCCGACCGCTGCGAACGGACGGGTTCGGTGACCTATACAGGCTTTCTCACCCCGGCAGAGCAATACGCCCTCAAATCCATCCACATCCCCGCGGAGGTAACGCTCCATCTCACCGGGGGCGGCGAGGGCTGCGAGCGCCAGATCGCCTTTTTCCTGCCCTGGTATCTGTCCGGAGAGGACTTTGACCCGACCGAATACATTCGCGCCGTGAAGATCACAGCCTGCTTCGGCGAGCCGGGCCACCGTGACTATATGGGTGCTGCCCTTGGTCTCGGCATCAAACGGGAGTGGATCGGTGATATCCGCGTCATGGGCGAGCATTGCTATATCTTCTGTCTCCCCTCCGTGGAGCCTCTGCTTCTGGACGAATTGGACAAAGTGGGCCGGTACGGCGTAAAAACAGCCACCCTTCCCCTTTCCCATGTGCCCGCTCCGGAGAAGAAGTTCAGGACCGTTACCTTCACGGTGAAGAGTCTGCGGCTGGATGCGGTGACGGGAGCCATGTTCGGTCTCTCCCGCACGGCCGCTGCCGACCTCATCCGCATGGGCGCGGCCAGCCTCAACTACACCGAATGCGACAAGGTGGACGCACCGGTGAAGGAGGGCGATGTGATTTCCCTGCGGGGCCACGGAAAAGGCACCCTTGCCACCCAGGGCGGAAAAAGCCGCAAGGATCGGATTTTTCTGACGGCGGAAGTGAATCTGTAACCGTTTGTTAATTTTTTCTTTACAACACACACCCCAGCCTTTATAATATGAATATTCAACAACAGGAGGATTTTCCATGAAGAAAGCATCCCGCATTACCGCCCTTGTTCTGGCACTCGTTCTGGCGCTGAGCCTTTGCGCCTTCGCTTCCGGTGAGGCTTCCGGCGAGACCACCGAGGTTTCTCCCAAGACCCCCGGTGAGACTCCCGCCGAGGTCATCATGGCCGCCATGGCCTGCCGCAACTACTCCGATGTTCCTCTGACCCAGGAGCAGGTCGATGCCATTCTGGCCGCCGGTGCCAACGCTCCCTCCGCCTTCAACGGCGAGCCCTGGAAGTTCATCGTGATCGAGAACACCGAGAAGAAGGTCGGCCTGATTTCCGATGAGATCGCCACCTGCATCATCGTGGCCGTTCCCGTGGAGGATTACGGCATGGGCGCCAACTCCCAGTTCGCCGGCGGTCTCGCTGCCGAGAGCATGTACCTCTACGCCCAGGCTTCCGGTCTGGCCGCCAATATGTATGTGGCTCCCTGCGACATGACCATCAACGTCAGCGATGAGTCCAAGGCAGAATACGGCATCACCCCCGACTATGAGGCCTGCATCATCCTTGGTATCGGCAACTACGCCGACGAGGTGGACGCTTACGCCAGCGCCTCCGCCCGCACCGACGTGGCCGAAATGACCGTCGTGGTGGAGTGATCGCCCTGCAAAACAACCAAAAATGCCGTCCCAATCCGGGGCTGCATTTTTTACATATTTTTACAGTTACAAATGGTTTAATATCTGGCTTCTTTCTTTACAAAACAATTTGTTTAGTGCATTATTAACCTGTAAAATTATGACCATGGAGGGATTTTCGTGAAGAACCATACCACAGGAACCCGACTTCTGTCCTTTCTTCTTTGCGTGATGCTGGCAGTTTCTCTGCTGCCAGTTAACGCCATGGCCATCGAACTCGATTTGGACACGATCCAAAATACGGTCGAAGCCGCCGGAAATGCAGAAGCAGAAGAATCCACGCTTCCCACCGAAGCAGAAATTCTCTCAGAGGCAGAAACTCCCGAGAAATCGGAGACACTCCCAGAAACAGCGCCCTCTGTGGAAACGGGTACGCTCGAATCTGGGAATGCCCTTGCCATTCTCGAAATACAGAGCGTTTCGGTCAACCCTCTATATCAGGATATTCTCACCGAAGAAGATGTTCTTGCGTCCATATCCTACTCGGCTCCAACGCTGCAAAGCGGCGCAACCTACACGGATATATATAGTGCAGCGGCATATCTGCGGCAGCAGATGGTAGCACGCACAGAAAGCATCGTAATTCAATATCAGGCAGAGCTGACAGACTTTAACGCCGAGGCTTTTGCCCTTGCAGAAGCGATTTGGGAAGCCGCCCTTGCTCACACCGGCATTCCCACGGAGGGTGACTATCTCCGGGGACAACTGGGCGGATGGAACACAACCATCGACGCAACCTATACGGATGCGGCACCCACAACCTACGACATGACCATCACCTATGCCCCTGCTTATTTCACAACCGTTGCGCAGGAAGCCGATGTGACGGCGCGCATCAACACTCTGATGAGCGGCTTTGCTTTTTCCGAAGACACCTCGGAGTATGAAAAGATTCGGGATATCTATGCCTGGATCTGCACCGCCGTGGCCTATGACTATGCTCATTTCGGAGAGGATGTGACCACCGACTCCTGCGGAGATTATATGCCCCACTCCTGCTATAACGCCTTGTTTGAAGGCACTGCCGTCTGCCAGGGCTATGCGGTGCTGTTTTACCGTCTGGCGTTGGAGGCAGGATTGGACGCCCGGTATGTGGACGGTCTGGCCACAAGCGGCGGACTCTCCGTCGGCCACGCCTGGAACATCGTTTCTCTGGACGGCACCTGGTATTTTCTGGACGTGACCTGGGACGAGGCACAGACCGCCGATTCCTATCAGTGGTTTTTGAAAGGCACCGGTGATTTTGTCGACCACTATGCCAACGCGGGCCAAATCGAATCTTACTCCCTGTCTGCCACGTCCTATGAGATTCCCCAGGAGGACAATTCTCCCCGCACCGAGGGCGACTATACTTATACCGTCCTGGCCGGAGAGGCCACCATCACCGCCTATATAGGCACCGACAAAGACGTTGTCGTCCCGGCGACTCTGGGCGGTTACCCTGTCGTTTATGTAGCGAGAGAGGCCTTTTCAAACAACGACACCATGGAGACGTTGACCTTCAGCGAGGGGATCCGAACCCTCGCTCCCCTCTCCGTCAGCAACTGCAGCGCCCTGCGTGAAGTCTACATTCCCTCCTCTGTCTCCATGTATTCGGATATGGGCGGCGTCATGGGCGCGGACGGCAACACTTTTTTATATTGGAGCTTTGCGGTAGAAAAAATTGAAGTCTCCGAAGAGAATACCAATATCACGTCTCTGGACGGCGTTCTTTACAGCAAGGACATGACCAACCTGCTTTTGTATCCCGCCGGAAAAACACAGGAATGCTTTGTTGTACCTGAAACCGTTTTACGGCTACGTGACGAAGCTTTTGAACATAACACATATCTGAAAGAAATCGTCCTTCCCGAAGGACTGCTCATCATAGGCTATTGGGCATTTAATCACTGCGATTCTCTGGAAAAAGTCAACATTCCGGAAACGTGCCAAATCATTGGACAATATGCATTTGAATATACAAAGATCCAAACATTACATATCCCCGCCTCGGTGAGCGGCATTGTTTCCGGCGCTTTTTTCCGCGCGTTAAATTTGGAATCTATAACCGTCGATGAAGACAATCCTGTATATTACGCCGAAGACGGCATCCTGTTCTGCCGCGAAAACGGCACAGAATATCTTATCTGCTATCCGGCAAACAAGGACAGCTCCTCCTATACCATTCCGGAAGGATGCGTTCCCGCTCTCTGGAGTTTCCATGGCGCAGCAAATTTGGAATCGATTCATTTCAACAACACCATCACTACAATTCCTTTCGAGACATTCGCCGGATGCATAAATCTTAAGCATGTTATCGTTCCAGACAACGTGACAACAATTGAAGATAGAGCATTTGACGACTGCACCAGTCTTGCCACGATTCAGATTCCCGCCAGCGTCACGTTCATCGGTGCCAGTACATTTACCAACTTGGAAAGCTTTGTCATTTTTGGCGAACCCGGTTCTTACGCGGAACAGTATGCACAGGAAAACGGGTATACCTTCTGCGAAATCGGAACAGAGCTGGAGGCGTCCGGTTCCTGCGGAGAGAAAGCGACCTGGTCCTTAAAAGGCAATGTTCTCACCATCCAGGGAGAAGGACCAATGGCGGACTATGTTTGGGAGTGGGATATGCCCTGGTTTCTATATCGTAACGTCATTGAAAAGGTCGTAATCAAAGACGGTATCACCACAATTGGCGCACATGCTTTTCCCCGCTGTGTTAATCTGAAGAGTGTGGAGATCCCACAGTCAGTAACGAACATAATGTGGGGCGCTTTTTGGAACTGCACTTCGCTGATGAACACAAGATACTATGGTGCCGAAGCAGAATGGAACCGGATATATATAGAAGATAACAACGAGTGCCTCTTCCCCATTCAGTTCAACGCCCGGCCCGGAGATATCACCGGAGACGGCAGCGTGGGCGCTTCCGACCTTGTGGTGCTGATGAAAGCTATCACAACCGATGGTGACGCCGATATTCTCATGCACAACGTCGATCTCAACAGCGACGGCGAGGTGGATATTCTGGATGTCATTCGGCTTGTCCGCTACCTCGCCGGTGAAGAGGTGGAGCTATACTGATCTCCCAAACAACCGAAACTGCCGCCATAATCGGGCGGCAGTTTTGCATGATTTTCCGCTTCCGGGGCAGACTAGATGCATGGAAACGAAACGAATGGGAAAACAGACCGCGAAGCTCACAGGGCAGCCATCCGTTCTGGCGGCGGCCTGCGTGGGCGGAAAGCAGGAGGCAAAAGGCCCCCTGCGGAAATATTTTGACTATCTCAGCGAGGACTCCCGCTTCGGCGCCAAAAGCTGGGAAAAGGCGGAGAGCGCCATGCTGAAGATGTGCTACGCCATCGCCTGCGACAAAGCTAAAGTCTCTCCCAGTGATATAGAATACGTCTTCTCCGGTGACCTGCTGAACCAGTGCGCCGGTTCGGCCTATGCCATGCGGGAATGCGGCGCACCCTATTTCGGACTTTACGGCGCCTGCTCCACCATGGGCGAGAGCCTTTCACTGGCAGCCATGGCCATCGACGGCGGATTCTGCACCACGGCAGCAGCCGCCACCAGTTCTCACTTCTGCTCCGCAGAGCGACAGTTCCGCTATCCTCTGCAATACGGCTCTCAGCGCCCGCCCACGGCCCAATGGACCGTCACCGGCGCGGGGGCGGTCATCCTGCGGGATCAGGGGCCGGGCCCCTATATCACCCACATCACTACCGGAGTCATCACCGACGCGGGCGTGACGGACATGAATAATATGGGCGCCGCCATGGCCCCGGCAGCATATGAGACTCTCACCGCCCACTTCCGGGACACGGGCCGGGAGCCGGATTACTATGACGCCATCGTCACCGGCGATCTGGGCGTGGTCGGCTCCGACATTCTGCGGGACCTTTTCCGCCGGGACGGCATTGAACTTGGCATACGCTACATGGACTGCGGACGGCTCATCTATGCCATCGAATACCAGGACGCCCACGCCGGCGGCTCCGGCTGCGGATGCTCGGCATCGGTGCTGTGCGGCCATCTGCTCCACGGGATGGCGGAAGGGTTTTGGAAAAAAATTCTGTTCGCCCCCACAGGGGCCATGATGAGCCCCACCACCAACCAGCAGGGGGAAAGCATCCCCGCAATCTGCCACGCAGTAGCGCTGGAAAACGGGAGGTGCTGACATGACCATCTGGTTGAGCTTTCTCAAAACCTTTCTTGTGGGCGGGACGCTGTGTCTCATCGGCCAGCTCCTCATTGACCGGACAAAGCTGACACCGGCCCGCATACTGACGGTATATGTGGTGGCAGGCGTCATTTTGGGAGCGTTGGGGCTCTATGAGCCTTTTGCGGAATGGGCCGGCGCCGGGGCCACCGTGCCGCTCACTGGCTTTGGAAACACACTGGCAAAAGGTGTCCGGGAGGCTGTGGCCGAAAAGGGTCTTCTGGGGGCCTTCACGGGAGGCTTCACCGCGGCATCGGGCGGCATCTGTGCCGCAGTGTTCTTCGGCCTTGTGGCAGCCGTTGTGTTCAAAAGCAAGGAAAAATATTGAAAAGGAATCGCAAAACGCGATTCCTTTTTCTCATCCCAGAAGTTCCTTTGCTCGGGGGGATACGGCGATACCGCCCAGGGCAGTCTCTTTCAGGCGGGCATCCATCATGTCCCCCACTTCCCGCATGGCATCGATCACCTGATCCGCAGGGATGGCACTTTCAATGCCGGCCAGAGCCATATCCGCCGCAGAGAGCGCATTCACCGCGCCGATGACATTCCGCTTTACACAGGGCACCTCCACAAGGCCTCCCACGGGATCACAAACAAGCCCCATGAGGTTTTTCAGCGCCATGGCGCAGGCATGGGCCATTTGCTCCGATGTGCCACCCCGGATGGACACCAACGCCGCCGCAGCCATGGCAGAGGCAGAACCTACCTCAGCCTGACAGCCGCCGGCCGCACCGGAAAGACTGGCACGCTCGGCAATGACCTGACCGTATCCCGCGGCGACATACAGAGCCTGAAGAATGTCTTCCTCCGGGCAGCCCCGTTTCTGCCAGTAGGCATAGAGAACCGCCGGCAGAACGCCGCAGGCGCCAGCTGTGGGCGCCGCCACAATGCGGCGCATGCAAGCATTGGAGCAGCTCATTTTCAAGGCACAGGTCATGACGCTGGTCACAAAGGGGCCGCAGAGCGTGTCTCCGGACAGCGCATAGGTCTCCATAAGTCCGCCCTCGCGGCCCACAAGACCGCTTTTTGAGATGCGCTCCGGGTCATAATCCGCAAAAGCTTCCTTCATAGCTTCCCAAGTGTGCGCCATGCGGGCAAGAGACGCGGACTCAGAGATCCCCTGCTCTTCGGCATCCAGACGGCATACGGCCTGCCAAAAGGGAATACCCCGTTCCCGGGCATAGGCATTCAGGCTTTCCACAGAATGAAACGGCATATTACTCCTCCCCTTCCTTGGGCAGATGGATATAGATGGCTTTCCCCACTCCCTTGATGTCCTCAATAAGCCGAAGCGCGCGTGGATTCAGGGCATGGTCGATCTCCAGCACCATGACGGCGGTACCACCCCGCTTATCCCGAAACAACTGGAGCGTGGCAATGTTCACATGGGTAAAGGCCAGGACAGAGGACACATCCGACACGATGCCGGGGCGGTCCTCGTTATATACCACCAGGGTGTTGGATTCCCCGCTGAAGCAAACAGGTACACCGTCCAGCTTCGTGACGGAAATGCGCCCGCCGCCGATCGAAGCGGCCTGAAGGACAACAGAGCGGCCGTCCGCGGCGACGGCTTCGATCTCTGCCGTATTGGGATGGGCGTCCCGAATGTCCACGGGCTCCACCGTAAATGCCAGACCGGCCTGCGCCGCCTCTTCAAAACTCTGAGGGATCCGCCGGTCATCCGGTTCCATACCCAGCAGACCGGCCACAATGGCGCGGTCCGTGCCGTGGCCCACACCGGTAGCCGCAAAAGAACCATGAAGACGAATGGCGGCCCGCACCGGGGACGCCCCCAGAAGCTGGCGGGCCATGGAGCCCATCCGCACCGCACCGGCAGTATGGGAGCTGGACGGGCCCACCATCACAGGGCCCAGGATCTCAAAGATGCTCATGCAAAAGCCTCCCGATTTGCAGTCTTTTTTAGTATTGTATCATAGGGAATTTTTATGAGCAATGAAAAAAGACGCCGCATGAAAAAATGCAGCGTCTTTTTCAAGTGAGCATTACTCAGCCTTGGGCTCCTCAGCAGTGGCCTCGGCAGCGGCGGGCTCCTCGTTCACGACCAGATCATCTTCCACGACCTTGCCGGCGTTCTCATCGATGTTGAGAACCTGAGCGGCCTTCTTCTTGGCCTTGCGCCACACAACACCGATAACGGCGCCGGCAGCCACGACAACAGCGGCGATGGCCTGGAAGGCGAAAGTGGTGACAGAGGGATCCACATACGCGAAGGCGGGAACGGTGAGGATGGCGCCCATGCAGACGACATAGAGCAGAGTGCGCAGTTTCTTCAAGGTTTTGTCCTTCTTTCTATGGTTTTTAATGAGTATATCATCCTCCGGCGGTTTATGCAAGAGTGAACCGCCGGCTGGTGATCTGGGAAAAAGCTTCCGCTCAGAGCGCGATCTGCTCCAGGGCGGCATAGAGAGCGGCGTTGTCCGCCTCATCCCGGACGGCAATGCGGATGAAGTTCTTACCGTCAAAGCCGTTTTTGGTGGAGAGATCCTTGATAAGAAGATCGTTGTCCTTCAGAAGCTTGTTGGCAAGCTCCTTGGAACTCATGCCGTCCACCCGGCACATGACGTAGTTCGCCTGGGAGGGATATACCGTGAGGAAGGGGAACGCATCCAGGCGGGTCTCCATCTTTTCTCTCTGGCGAACGATCTCATCGCAGGCGGCCTCATACTGAGAGGCATACAGACCGTAAATCTGGAAGAAATACTCGCCGAAGGAGTTGATGTTCCAGATGGGCATGAGATTCTTCATTTCGGCGATCCAGCCCTCATTGGAGCTGGCGCAGACACCCAGACGCAGGCCGGGCACGCCGTAGCTCTTGGAGATGCTCTTGATGACCATGAGGTTGGGATACTGCTTCAGGATGGCGTTATCCAGCATGGTATAGCGCAGATCCTTCCGGGCAAAGTCCACAAAGGACTCGTCCACCACCAGAATGGTGCCGTTCTCAAGGCAGATCTCCGCAAGCTCCAGAAGCTCCTCTTTCGTCAGGAACGCGCCGGAGGGGTTATCGGGATTGATGAGGACAAGGTTATCCATCTTCTTCGCGGCCGCGCGCAGCTCCGCCATATCGAAGCGGAAATCATGCTTTGCGCCGGAGAGGGGCACGATCTCGCAATCAGGGAAGCAGCGGACATACTCGTTGAACGCAGGGATGGACAGGGCGGTCTTGCCGCTCATGGTGCGGCCAAGCGTGTTGATGAGTTCGGCGGCGCCGTTGCCCACCAGGAGGTAATCCTCCTTCACGCCGAACATCTTGCCGGCCAAAAGCTTCTGGACATACATGCCGGAGGGATACTGAGTCAGCAGCGTCGGATAGAAATAGGTCATCTGATCCATCATCTTTTTCGGCGGGAAATAAGGATTGACCAGATAGCAGAAATCTTTCAGTCCGCCAAAGCGCCAGTAACCGCCGAAATGGCACTCATAGGCGCGGAGCCGCTCCTCATCGGAGGCGAACATGGTATTGGCAATGTCCAGATCCTGCACATCGTCGATCTCATACCACTTGATATCGCCCATTTCAAAGGCCTTGAGGCCCGCGAAATGCAGATGGGCCAGAGCCTTCAGGACCATCTCATAATACTGGTTCATGCCATAGGCCTGGATATAAGCGGACAGGAAGGGCACATACTGCCGGGCAGAGAAGTCCTTGCTGAACTTATAGACATTCACCGTCTTGTAGTACTGCTCCACGCTGTCATAGGAGAAGTTCTTCTTCTCGATGAACTCCTGGATGGTGCCATCCTCCCCTACGAGAGTGACTGTGCCGTCCATCCAGTGCTCGTATTTCGCCACAGCCACCAAGTTGGGATCGGGGCTGTCCACCATGGCTTTGATGAGACGGGGCTCATAGATAAGATCGGACTCCAGCATGATGGTATCGTCCGCCATGAGCTGCTCCCGGGCCATATAGAGGGAATAGATGTTGTTGGTGGTGGCATAGTCGTTGTTCACAACGAATTCCAGCTCGAAATCGGAGAGCTTCTCCCTGGCAAACTCAATGAGCTTGTCCCCGGCGTAGCCCACCACGAGGACGAATTTCTTCACGCCGGCCTGACGCAGAGCGTCCGCCGCGTGCTCCAGAAGGGTCTTTCCGCCCACCTTTACCATGCACTTGGTCTGGTTGTTTGTATAGGCGCCCAGGCGTTTTCCCATGCCGGCCGCCAGCATCAATGCTTGCATATCTCTTTGTTTCCTCTCTTCATATTATAGCGCAGCGCCCGGGCCGTTTTTTGAACGGCTCGGGTGCAGATCTTATCAGTCCTCGCGGATGAGGCGGGCATACAGGCCCAGGAAGGTATAGCCCATCTTCCGATGGAGGGAGAGCGTGTTATCGTTATCCGCGCCCAGGAAAGCAAGGCCCTTCTTCCCTTCCGTCTTCACCAGGTTCCAGGTGCTGGCAGTGATGGCCCGGCCCAGACCGTGGCCCCGCATATCGGGATCGGTCACCAGACCGTTGATGACCGCAAGATCCTCCGTCTCTGCCGAGGTGGCGTTGGTAGCCACCATGCGGCCTTCCGCCGTGCGCATGACGAACAGGCGGCCGAAGCCCTCCCGGATGCGACGGACAAGAGAATCGCACAGACCCTCATAGGTATAGACCGTGTTGTAAATATGCTCCTTCATCATAAGCTCCGCGATTTCGGGAACGTCCTCCTCACCGGCGGGCATAACATCCAGATCGCTCTTGCCGTCCATCATCTTGTCCGCCGTGATGATGTGGCTCAGCTCATAGGTATAACGACTCTCATCCAGATCGGTCTTGAGCCAGTCAATGTTCTCCTGCGTGCCGGTAATGACCTTCGGGTCAAGCTCGCGGATGACCTGCAGGACCTCCGCCTTGGGGCAGCGCTCCTTGGAATAGATATGAAGAGCATCATAGTAGCGATACATGACCGCTTTCAACTCTCCGTCCTCCTCGCAGACCCACAGCCCAACGCCTTCGGCCTGGGTGCCGCATTCCAGCAGATCCATATAGAGGTAGAAGCATATGACCCGGTCCTCACCGATATAGTCCGTTACCCGGGTAATATAACTGTCGTCACATTTAATCAGCTTCATTTTGTTCTCTTTTCCCTGTTTATTTCTTCTTTTTGCTCTGACGTTTGGCCTCCTGAGCGGCTTTTTCCGCTTTCTGGGCCTTCTGATTCTCAACCATACGCTCAATGAGATACTGGGCGCCGTATTTGCCGCTCTCACCAAAATGGTACAGCCGCTCCCGGCGGACCGTTTCCAGTGTCTCGGCGTATTCCGCACGGGCAGAGATCATGTGGTTCACGGCATCGGCCGCCTTCTCCCGAACCTCGCCGGGCTCGATGGCAATACCGATGATGCTGCGGATCTGATCGTCCGGGGCATATTTTGCCACATCCTCCTCGGTCCATGCCTCGTTCACGATCTTGCGGGGGGTGTTGATGAAGAGCACGGGCTTGGTGGTTGCCATGGCGTATTCATAGCCGATGTTGGACCAGTCGGTGACCACCAGGTCGGAGGCAAAGACCGTTTCGTTGGAGCTGAAATTCAGCTGGAAACGGAAGCGATTTTCGTCATAACCGGCACAGTCGTGGATGAGCTTGTCCAGCTTCTGGGGGAAGCGGCGGATGTATTGGGGATGGGGCCGGACGGTCACATCATAGCCCGCCGCCAGAAGAGGCTCGCACAGATCCTGCAGACAGGAATCCAGGATGTTCCCCTCCTGCCAGGAGGGGGCCACGAGAACGGTCTTGATCTCGTGCTCCACCTTCTCCATGGTCTCATACTGCCTGGCCATGTTGTCGATGACGCCGTATCCGCAGGGGACCATTTTCTGGTCTTTGAGACCCTTTTCCTTATTCCAGCCCCGCATCTCCACCTCAAAACCGGGGGTGGGAGTCAGAAGCGTGTCGAAATTATCCAGCGCACCCTTGCGCAGGGTGATGAGACCGGAGAACATGCCGTGGAACACATAAACATACTCAATATCCTTGCGGACATAGCTGCGCTTGTAATGGTATGTATTGAGATCGGGCATGGTCATGACCACGATATCCGCATCCATTTTCATGAACATGGTGATCAGCCGGCGTTCGCCGATGTAATAAGGATGGATGCGAGGCTCCTTCTCCGCGATGGCGAATATCTGGTCATCGGGGTCGCTTGTTACATAGTGGATGATCACATTCGTCCGGGCAAGGAGTTCAGCAATGATGTTTTCAAAATACTTGAAGAAGCCGCTGGACTCGGAATAGAACACAAGGCGCTTGTTCGCAACCTTGAAGAACCGCTTGTAATCCGCTTTCTCACGCTTTTTCAGTTCCTTGGTCTGCACGGAGCCGAAGTTATCCAGAGCTTTCAGTTCTTCCCGGCTCTTTTCCAGGGCTTTATAGTCCACGTATTTCTTCGGGGGCTGGATGAGGTTGCACAGAAGCTGCACCAGAATGGAGAACAGATTCGAGAAGATCCAGTACAGCGCCACGCCCGCGCTCACGCAGATGCCCAGGCCGAAGCTGATGGCGATGGAGACACCGTTTGTGGACCACTGTTCCGCCTTCCCCTGCTCCCGCTGGAGGGGATTGATGCGGTTCTGGGCATAGCTCAGAACAATGGCCGCAAGGCCCGCGCCCAAAGGCATGAGCCAGGTCCAGCCGCCGTCCGTCATGGGCACAAGCCCCAGCATGGGAGCCATACCGGTATCGGTGACATTGTGGATGACGCCGATAAGGCCCAGCAGGATGATGATCTGGATAACCAGAGGGATCATGCTCAGCATGGGGCGGTATTTCCGTTCATTATAGAGTGCTGCGGTCTCATCGCCGATGCGCTCGTTGTCGCCGTAATACTCCGCCTTGATGCGGTTGATCTCCGGCATGATGGAAACCATCTTAAGACCGTTTCGGTTTGTCCAAAGACTCAGCGGCAGCAGAATGATTTTTGTAAGCAGCGTGAACAGCGCGATAGCCGCCACCCAGTTGGGTATGATGGCATAGCAGAAGTCCATCACATACCCAAGAATATTTGCAAGAAAATCGATCATAGGGTCACTCCCCTTACCCTTTTGGTATTACTAAAATGTTATTATATCATCAATAGAAGGAATCGTACAGAGGCAGGATCTCATCCGCAACGCCGTAATAATACCAGTACCGTTCCTCTTCCAGAATGGTGTCACGGTCGCCATTGTAATGGAAGACGCCCAGAACGTTGTAGCGCTCAACACCGTTGGCCTCGGCGTCCCACTGGTTCAGGTTGCCAATCCATTCCACCTCGGGATAACTGGTCATATAGCCCCAGACGTGAGTGGTGCGCATGCGGTAGTCGCCTTCATACCAGTCAAAGATGGTGGTGCCGTAATCGGAGTAATCCTCGCCCAGCAGATAGAGGATGGTGGGCATGATGTCCTCCTGAGCAACGGGAGCGCTGGTCACGCGCATCTCGTCAAACTCCTGACCGGGCAGCTTAATGAGGAAAGCGGCCTGGAAGCACTCGAAATAGCCGTGGTCGGCAGAAATAATGATGGTCGCGTCATCATAGACGCCGATTTCCTTCAGTTCCTCAAAGAAGGCACCCAGAGCTACCAGATAACCGTGGAGCTGGGTTTCGCGGTCGGTGTCCTCCTCCGCGCAGAGATAGCCGTCATAGTCCACCACATAGGGGAAATGGGCACCCTGCATATGATACCACTGATACATATTGGTCTCGTCTGTGAGGGTGAGTCCCTCCTCTTCCAGGCTGGAGAGGAAATCATAATTGATGCGCATCTTCTCCGCGCCGACATAGGTGGACAGGTCCACGATGCCGCCGGTGGAGACGCAGAAACTGTTTTTCAGCATGGTGGGCATATAACGGAAGAGGGACATATCCATGATCTGCTCAAACAGTTCCTGGTTCATGAGCAGACGACCGGCCTCCACAATGTTGTCCGCCTTACCCAGCATATTCTCCGCGCCCAGGGCGGCGTAGTTGGCCTCCACATAGAGGTTTACCTCATAGCCGTTTTCATGGAGAGCGTCGTAATAGTTGTTGGCCGTATCGCTGTGCCAGGCGTTATATACCGCCTCCCGGGTGGGGATGGTGGTGTCCAGATACTGGTGGGTATAGAGATACATCATGGAGGGGAACGTGAAGGAATAGACCGAGGACATGTTGTTGTAGTAGGTAAAGTCCTTAAAGATGGGCTCCAGAGCAGGATCTGCCTCCAGGGCTTCCTCAAAGATCATGGGGCTGACCTGGTCCAGGGTGATGACAATGATGTTCTCCTCCGTGGAGAAGGTGAACTGATTCTCACCGGAAAGCTGGTAATTGGGGGTAGAGCGATCCTTGGGGACCCAGGTCATCACCAGCGCAGAGCCCTGGGAGAAGATGAGCGCAGCACAGATGATAATGCCGCCGGTTCTGATCCATTCCGTGGGCAGGAAGATGCCCAGCGCCAGAAGCACCACCAGCGCAACGACCCAGAGAACGAGATTCTTCTGCGCCTCATCCTTCACCGTGTGCCAGTCAAACTCTGTACCGTCCAGAGTGCCCAGATCGCCGTTGAGCACAAGGCCCTGAAGATAGAACAGCACCGCCAGCGCCAGCACAACAGTGAACAGAACCCAGTACACACGGCCGGGCACAAAGGCCAGAATCGCCGCCAGAGCGGCCGCGCAGCCGATGGTCATAGGGATCACCGTAGGCAGCAGATCCACCGCCGCGAAGGTGAGATAAGCCTGGTTGGAGTTGGTGATATCCAGCGGGCCGACGAAAAAGAGAGTGAAACTCAGAAGGAAGGCCGGAGCCAGCATATACAGAAAGCGGCTGAGCCACTTTTTCCAATACGCTTTGGTAGACAAGGCAGAAAACACTTTTTTCATGGGACAGGGTTCCTCCGTGATGGTATGGTAAACGTTTCGTAAGGCACGACAGCAGACACATTATGCCTAATTGTACACTATAAGCCTCAAATATTGTTATAATATCATCATTTCTTAATAAACACAATATTTAAATTCCTTTTCACACATTATTCACAATTTCTTCACACCCTCTCCCGCATTAAGGTTCTTTAATTCTATGCAAAACCAACTCTTTGGTATTGACGAACGCGCAAATTAAAATTATAATTTATTCATAAATTTGTAATTTATTGGCGGGCCCGTTCCGGTGCTCGCCAAAACGAATGTTTATAAGGAGATTCCGCCATGTCTACCATCGCCGCACCCCTGCCCGGCGCAGGTGCCGCCGCTCCCGCCACCAGAAAACGCTGGTTCCGGGCTGACAATATCCGTTACATACTTCTGTTCAATGTCATCTGGGAGCATATGCTCACCCAGACCGGCATCACCGACAACTGGCTGATCACTGTGCTGGTCTGCTGGAGCCGCATGATCACCATGCCCGGCTTCTGCTTCATTTCGGGCTACTTCTCCAAGAAGGGCGACAAGTGCTATCAGAGCGCGATCTGGGATTTTCTGGTCCCCTATCTCATCTTCAACAGCCTGTTCGTCCTCTGCTGGGATACCAGCGCCCCCAACATTTTCACGCCCACCTTCGCTTACTGGTATCTGGTCTGCATGTTCTGCTGGAAGCTTGTCACAAAAGCTCTGCAGCAGATCAAATACATCATCCCTCTGAGCTTCTTCGCGGCCATTCTGGTGGGCGGTCTGTGTGAAGACGTGAGCCATCTTCTCAGCCTGAGCCGCACCATCGGCTTCCTCCCCTTCTATGTCATCGGCATGAAGATGAGCCGCGATGACGTGGCCAAGCTGGAAAACCTCCCCAAGATCCCTGTGCTTCTCGTCACCATGGCTGTTCTCGGCGTGTGGGGCTGGCTGAATGTCAAGGGCGTATTCCACATCGACTTCTACTATTACTGGGAGCCCTTCGTTGGCGTGGAAGGTCAGTTCCACACCTTCTCCTACGGCTTCTGGAAGGGTGCCATCCTCCGTATTCTGGGCTATGTCATCTCCGGCATCCAGATCATCTTCCTGTTCAGTATCGTGCCGGACAAGAGCCTGCCCGTCATGCGGGACATCGGTACCCGTACCATGGTCCCCTATCTCCTGCACACCTATGTCATCATGTTCATGAAGAACCTCTATGCCATCGTACCCGTGCTGGACCAGTGGTACATCACCATCCCCATGGCCTTCCTGGTGGCGGTCGGCGTGATGAGCG
>CAZQFN010000012.1:0-22295 GCA_964592685.1 uncultured Oscillospiraceae bacterium
CCCTTTTCGATGCTCATCAGCTCCTCCAGATCGGCCATGGAGACCTCGTCGGAGATGCCGGTGATGTTGATGTCGCTGGGACGGGGCACATACCCCACCAGAGACTCGTCCGCCTCGATGAGACTGTTGGAACGACGGAGGATCCACTCCAGCACGCGGAGATTCTCGCCGAAACCGGGCCAGAGGAATTCTTCCGCGTCGTTGGTGCGGAACCAGTTGACGTTGAAGATTTTCGGGGGATTGGTGAGGAGTTTTTCCATATCCAGCCAGTGCTGCCAGTAGTCTGCGACGTGATAGCCGCAGAAGGGCAGCATCGCCATGGGATCCCGGCGCAGCTCGCCGACCTCGCCCTCCGCTGCAGCGGTCTTGGAGGAGCCCATGATGGAGCCGACGAACACACCGTGGGCCCAGTTGCGGCTCTCATACACCAGAGGCAGGGTCTTGCGGCGGCGTCCGCCGAAGATGATGGCGCTGATGGGAACGCCCTCCGCCTCGTTGAAGGCGGAACTGATGCTGGGGCAGTTCACCGCGGGCGCGGTAAACCGGGAGTTGGGATGGGCGGCGGGACGGCCGCAGTCGGGCGTCCAGTCGTTGCCCTGCCAGTCGATCAGATGCTCGGGAGGATTCTTGTCCATTCCCTCCCACCACACGGTACCGTCGTCCTGAATGGCAACGTTCGTGAAGATGGTGTTTTTGCGGGTGGTCTCCAGAGCGTTGGGATTGGATTTGGCGCTGGTGCCGGGAGCCACGCCGAAGAAGCCGTTTTCGGGGTTCACCGCCCACAGACGGCCATCCGGGCCGGGGCGGAGCCAGGCAATATCATCGCCCACCGTCCAACACTTCCAGCCGTTGCGGTTATAGTATTCCGGCGGGATGAGCATAGCGAGATTGGTCTTGCCGCAGGCAGAGGGGAAAGCCGCGCAGACATAGTCCACCTGGCCATGGGGGCTCTGGATGCCCAGAATGAGCATATGCTCGGCCAGCCAGCCCTCGTCCCGGGCCAGGCAGGAGGCGATGCGCAGCGCAAAGCACTTCTTGCCCAGCAGAACGTTTCCGCCGTAGCCGGAGTTGACGCTCATGATGTAATTTTCTTCGGGGAAATGGACGATATAGCGCTTTTCGGGGTCCAGCTCTGCCTTGGCGTGGAGACCCTTGATGAAGCAGGGGTCATCTCCCAGCGCTTCATAGACATCCAGGCCCACACGGGTCATGATGGCCATGGAGACAACGACATAGATGCTGTCCGTCAGCTCAATGCCGTATTTGGCAAAGGGAGAGCCGACTGCTGCCATGGAATAAGGGATAACATACATGGTCCGGCCCTTCATGGAGCCGTCATATATATCGCGGAGCTTTGTCTTCATTTCATCCGGATCCATCCAGTTGTTGGTAGGACCGGCGTCTTCCTGCTTCTTGCAGCAGATGAAGGTGCGGCTCTCCACACGGGCCACATCGCTGGGGTCACTGCGGTGATAGACACAACCGGGCAGTTTCTCCTGATTGAGCTCGATGAGTTCGCCGGTGCCGTAGGCCTCCTGACGAAGGGCCTCCAGCTGTTCCTCGCTGCCGTCGATCCACACGACATTATCGGGCTTGCAGAGCGCCACGCAGCGATCGATCCATTCCAGAATATGCTTGTTGCTTGTGGGTACCATGGGAATCCTCCAATATATGTATAAACTTGTCGGAAGCAGATTAACTCAGCGCCCTGGTCAGGGCGGCAAATTCTTCAACGCTCAGCGCCTCCCCCCGGACAGTCGGGGAAAAGCCGCAATCTTCAATGGCCCGCGCCGCCTCTTCCTTGCCGCAAACGCCGCCCAGGGCGTTCACAAGAGTCTTCCGGCGCATATTAAATGCCGCCCGCACCAGAGCGAAAAAGAGCTTTTCGTCGCAATCCACAGGCGGTTTCTCCCGCATTTTCATATGAACCACGGCGCTTGTTACCTTTGGCTGAGGCACGAAACAGGAGGCGGAAACATCAAACAGGAGCTCCGGCTCCGCATACCACCGGGTAAGAATGGAAAAGGCACTGTAATCCTTGTCCCCCGGACCGGCGCAGAGCCGCAGGGCCACTTCCTTCTGGACCATGACCGTGACGGTCCGGAAGGCGCGGGATTCATATATCTGGGTGAGCACAGGGCTCGTGATGTTATAGGGAAGGTTTGCGCAGAGGACAGGCCGCAGCCCGGAAAGGCGCTGGGCCACCTCCTCCCGGAGGTTCCTGCGCATCACATCCCCAAAGACTACCTCTACATTTTCATAGGGATACATGGTGACGCCCAGAATGGGACGGAGAAGCTCGTCCACCTCAAAGGCGACCACCTTACCCGCACGGAGAGCCAGCTGCTCCGTAAGACAGCCGACGCCGGGACCGATCTCCACCACGCCGGTGGTCTTGTCCAGCCCCGCCTCCTCCGCGATACGCTCCGGCACCCAGGACGCCGTCAGAAAATTCTGGCCCTTGGATTTGGAGAAGTGAAAGCCGTTGGCCTGGAGCATGGCCTGTATTTCCTTGTAGTTGCAAAGGTCCATGACGGAACCTCCTTACAGCGGCAGAAGCCAGCAGATAAACGGGATGGTGACCACACTGAGGACTGTGGACACAAAAACAGAACGGGAGGTCAGCTCCTCGTTTCCGCCGTACTGGATGGAGAGCATTGTGGCAAACGCCGCCACGGGCATAGCGCCCAGAACGGTCATAGTGCCCAGCAGAATGGTATCTTGGATAAACAGATGCAGCACGGCCCACAGCAGAATGGGCGCCACAAACAGGCGCACCGGCGCAAAGGCATAGGCCCGCCAGTCACCAAAAATATCCTTGAACTTCTGGTTGCCCAGAGAAGAACCGATGATGATCATGGAGCAGGGAACGACCATGTCACCCAGCATATCCACCGCGCTGGCCACAGGGTCCGGCACACGAATGTGGAAGCAGACCACCAGAATGGAG
Source organism: uncultured Oscillospiraceae bacterium (assembly GCA_964592685.1). GTDB lineage: Bacteria > Bacillota > Clostridia > Oscillospirales > Oscillospiraceae > CAJOIG01. The sequence goes on from CAZQFN010000012.1 coordinate 2,951, forward strand.
ACAGCCGCCGCCACCAGCGGGGGATTGACCAGTTTTTTCCAGTCGATCTTCATCTTCCCTCCCTTGCTGCCAATGAGGGTGATGCCCAGAGAATAAGCAAGGGTATTGAAGTGTATGTTCAGGAGAGCCGCATAGAACAGCGCCGTGGGTCCGAAGATGGAATTCACCACAGGGAATCCCATGAACCCGGTGTTTCCGAAGATGGTCATGAAACTATAGCTGCCCCGATCCTCCTTCCTGACCCGGTAGATCCGGGGGATCAGAAGACTCAGCAGGATCAAGATCCCGTACATGGCGCAGCCCGCGCCCATCACACCCAAGATTTTCAGCGGCGTCAGCCCCAGATCCACGTTCAGGACACTGCCCAGGATCATGCAGGTCTGGGGGATGGTCAGTGTGAAGTTTGTCAGCCGGCGATTGGTCTCCCGGTCAATAATGCCGGTCTTCGCCGCGATTACGCCGACGATAAGCAAAATCAGCAGAACCAGCATCTGTTCAATAATAGCTCTAATATCCATATGGCCATTCTACTATGTATAACAGGGTTTTGCAACAAAAAAATCCCCAAAACCTTGAAAAATAGGCAGGGGAGAATGTGAAAATCACATTTTTATTCGTGTTATTGGCTTGACAGAAGTTCACACGACCACAAAGCGCATTGCGGCCCACACCGCACCGGCCATCACCGCCGCACCGGCCGCCAGAAGCCCTCCTTTGGCCTTTCCCTGTGTCCTCCGCCCCGGTTTTGTTTTGCGGAGATAATCCCCCGCCGCCCGCTGAGCCTCCTCCAGAAGCCCCTCCGGCGAGCCGCCGCTCTTCATGTATTCCTCCTTGAGGATAAAGATAGCCTCCTCAAATATCCGGGGATCCGGGCTTTTTACCACGATGACCCTCCGGTTTGTTCCTTTTACCATAGGCATATCCTCCCTGCTGTGACCATGCTTCCAGTTTAACCCTCTGCTCCCAAACTTATACAGCCGGGGACGGGTTTTCCGTGGGACGTTCATTGCCGTTCCTCCACCCGGATGGCCAACGCCGTCATATCGTCCCCGTTCCCGAAACGGGCCGAAGCGGCCTTGAGGGCCGCAGCCGCAAGGGTTTTCGTCTCCACCCCGTCCGACGCCAGAAGGATATCCCGCAGCCACTGATCCTTCCGCTCTGCAAGGACACCGTCGGAAGCAATGAGCGCCACACTTCCCGGCTTCAGACGCATGCGCATCACATCCGGCTGGGAGCCCTCCCCCGCCAGCATCCCGGCAGCAAGGGACTGACACTTCACCCGGCGGATGGCATGCCCTGTCTTCACATAGCTGGGAGCCGCTCCGTACTTATAAAAGCAGGTCTCCCCGGTAAACAGATCGATGCAGCACAGGTCCACCGTGGCATAGCCCCAGTCTTCCCCGTTTTTCAGCAGGGCCGCCGCATTCAGAAGCCGCATGGCGCACCCCGGTTCTACCCCCGCTTTCAGCAGCCGTTCCAGGATCTCCACGGCCGAGACGCTCTCCTCCGCTGCCTTGGCACCGGTCCCCATGCCATCGGACAGGATAACGCAGAGAAGGCCGCTTTCGGTCTTGAAATAGGTTCCCCGGTCACCGGATACCGCCTCGCCCTCCTTTTTCAGCGCCGCAATGCCCACGGAGACCGCAAGAGGCTCCGCCTGGCGCAGCACCGCCCGGCAGGGCTCCGGGTCCTTCACCCGGCACAGCCGCACGCCCAACGCATCCGAAAGGCGCTCCAGATAGTCCGGCTCCTGCAGGAAGCTCTCCAGGCCCGCGCCCTCCATAACCGCATGGAGCCTCCCCTTTCCATCCCGGAAGGCCGAGCACACCGCCTCGATCTCCCGGGCCTTCAGAAAACGGATGAGCCGTCTCTCGGCGGCATTATCCGGCCCCGCTATGCCGCCCATCTCCTTTGCCGCCCCGGCCATGACCTCCGCCATGTCCAGAAACTGACCGTAGGCCGCACAGCGCCCCTCCCGCAGTCGGGCGTTATACTGCCGCCGGTACATAAGCCCCCGGAGCTCTCCGTTCACCGCGGAGACGAAAGCCTCGGGAGCCACACATTTCTGCCGGAACGCCATGGGCAGATCACTGACCGCGATCGTGCCCCGGGCGGTCATCGTCTCGCCCAGGTTGCCAAGGCCCCGGACGGTATCCGCTCCCTCCCGGCTCCAGCAGCGCTCCTTTCCGCCGCAGGTACGGCAGACGGCGTCCGCCGCCCGATCAAAAACAGCCGTGGTCTCTCCCCCATCCGGTTCGCGCCCACCGGACTTTGCCGCGCATTCATAGAGCGCGCGAAAGCCCTCCGCAAGACTCTCCATCCGCTGGACCTGATGAAGCCGGAAGGCGGTCTCTCCCCGCCCCTTTCCTACCCGGAGCAGGGAACCAACAGGCGTCAGCACGGCCTGCGGCAGAATCATAAATACCACCGTAGCAATGAAGCATTCATAAAGGGCTGGAATGTGACTCCCTCCGTTCCAGCCAAGAAGCACCGCCACGGCGTTGGCCGCGCAGAAGCTCAGAGAAAAAGCCAGACGGCCATAGCGATACAGCGCCCCGGATACCAGTCCCGCCATAGCATAGGCCGCCGCATAGAAAAGACTTGCGCCTCCGGCCATATCCATACCAATGCCCATGGCCGTACCGGCAGAACAGCCGGTGAGCGGTCCGCCGCAGAACCCCGCCGCCATCACCACAAGCATAGCCAGAATGCGTCCCACGGAAATGACGCGAAAAATCGTCAACCGCCCCAATCCCATAAGAACACAGGCACAGAGCACCGCGACGCTGATGCTTCGTCGAAGCTCCGCCGATTCCGTGTTCACCTTCTCCGGTCGGAGGACGATATCATAGAAATAGGCGCAGCCCGCGCCCAGAACGACCTCCAGAAACACCCGCATCAGTCCCGGAACGCCCCAGAGGGTTTCCTGCCGAAAAAGCGCGCCCGTAAGCCCAAGGCAAATCGCCGCGACGAGCGGCATGAACCATCGCCCGGTGCGAAGCTTTTCCGCCCCGCGGGTGATAAAGGACACCGTATAGATGAGAAACGCCGTGGCAATATAGCGAACGCCGGGATACAGGCCGCCGGCGATGAGATACCCCAGGGCCGTTCCCAGAAGACAGAAGATGCCCCCCAGTTCCGTGCCCGCCGATGCCACCGCCGCCGCTCCAAAGGGACCGCAGCTCTGAAACAGACGTCCCGCTCCGGTACCCAGGCCGAGACAAAAATATCCCCCGCACCGCAGAGCTTCCCGCATCCAGGGGCGGCGCAGGAGCTCCTCCACTCCCCCGCCGCCCAGTTTCGCCATCCGTACCGACATGCCTGTACCTCCCATGGTTTGTTTACATAATCATTATACCCATCCGGATTGGCATATGCTGTCGCTTGGCGGCAGACGCAAAAAAGTCCCCGGAGGCAAGCCTCCGGGGACACCTTTTCTTCGATCTCATTGCGATTGTTTTCCCGTATTATCACAAAGAACTCAAACAAACAGCCCCCTCCTTTCGGAAGGGACCGTATAGGCTGGCTGATTCAGATATTACCGGCTCCCGCAATTGTTTTCATCCAATATACAAGCTCCGTTATATCCGCGGAAACCTCGCCGTATAGCTTTATATTCTCTCCGGACAGAGCGCGCACCAGGCGTATGATATCCAGAATATCCACATTTCCATCCCCGTTGGCATCGCCCGCCGCAATGAGAACCCCAAAGCGGACAGAGGCCGACGTCAGCGGAGCGTTTGCGCTTGCAATGCTGATTTTATCCCACTGCGCCTCGGAGCCTCCGTAGTAAACGTCCGCAAGGCTCGTACAGCCGTCAAACGCCGTTGCGCCGATGGAAACGAGGCTGGCCGGGAGCTCAACACTTTCAAGAGCCGTGCATTTTTTGAATGTCCAGGTTTCGATGGCGGTCACGCCCTCGGGGATGGAAATACTCCGGAGCTTGCCGCAATTATAAAAGGCCTGCTTGCCGATGCTCGTCACGCCCTCAGGGATGGAAATACTCTCCAGGGCACTGCAGTTGGAAAAGGCATACTCGCCGATGCTTGTCACACTGTCCGGCAGCGTGGCGCTCACGATCCTCGTAAGCTGCACAAATGCGCGGTTTCCGATCCGGGTCACGCCGGGGTCGACCACCACGGAATTGATTTCGGTATAATAATCGTGCCAGGGCATGGCGGAGGAGTTTTTATAATCCGGAATCGCGCCCTCGCCGGAGATGGTCAGAACCCCTTCCTCCAGCGTCCAAACAAGGCTCTCGCCGCAGGTGCCGGAAACTGTTTCCGATAACGCACCGGTTTCCTGTGCTGCCGCTATCGTATCCGCCGTCTCTGAAAAAGAGACTTCCATCTCCTCCGATGCCAGCGCGCCAATGTTCAAAACAAATACACACAGCGCCAACGCCGCAAGCATAACGCGATATTTCAAAAAAACACCTCCGAATACTCATTCTGTCATCAAATTGGATAATCTTCCCAAAAACAGCCCCTTCCTTTCGGAAGGGACCGCATCAGCGTATTTATTTTTTCTTTGTAAGAGCTTCGCCCAGCTTGTAAATATCGCCGGCCCCCACAGTGAGGACCAGGTCTCCCGGGGCAACGGTCCAGCGAAGAGCCTTTTCCAGTTCTTCAAAGCTGGGGTAATACAAACTGTTGGGTACCTGGGCCTCCAGATCTTCGGAAGAGATACCCAGAGTGTTTTGCTCTCTGGCGGCATAGATATCCGCGAGATAGGTCAGATCCGGGCGCTTCAGCTGCTCCACAAATTCCCGGAACATGGCCTTTGTGCGGGTATAAGTATGGGGCTGGAAGACCAGGATCGTCCGTTTATAGCCCATAGGCTCCACTGCGTCCAGCAGGGCCTCGAGCTCGCTGGGGTGGTGGGCATAATCGTCATAAACATCAGCGCCGTTGTATTTGCCCTTGAATTCAAAGCGGCGCTCCGCCCCCCGGAAGCCGGCAAGGCCATAGGTCACCGCCGTGGGGCTGATGCCCAGGACGATGGCAGACGCGGCAGCAGCCAGCGCATTCTTTACATTATGAAGACCGGGAACCCGGATATTCAGATGGGCAAACAGCTTCCCCCGGTAAAGCACATCAAACTCCGTCTGTGCGCCATGAGCCACGATGTTCACAGCCCGGACGTCCGCCTCCCGCCGGATGCCAAAGGTGAGGATATGGCGGTCCAGCCCCGCCACCGCATCCATCGCGTTGTCATCGTCGGCATTCACCACCACCGCTCCGTCCGCCGGGACAAGTGAAGCGAAATTCCGGAAAGAGGTTTTGATGGCATCCAGACCGGAGAAATAATCCAGATGATCCTCCTCCACATCCAGTATAACCGCAATGGTGGGACAGAAGGACAGGAAACTGTCATAATACTCGCAGGACTCCATGACGATGGTATCGCCCCGACCCACCCGGTGGGCCGCATGGAGCAGAGGCAGCGTACCGCCGATCATCACCGTGGGGTCCTTCTCCGCTGCCATAAGGATATGGGTACACATGGAAGTGGTAGTGGTTTTTCCGTGGGTGCCGGAAATGCACAGGGCATTTTTATAGTCCTTCATGATGGCGCCCCAGGCCTGGGTGCGCTCAAAGATGGGCACGCCCAGCTCATACGCGGCCGTGATCTCGGGATTGTCGTCATGGACGGCAGCTGTGCGGACGATGAAATCATAATCGGATGTAATATTCCCGGCATGGTGACCAATGTTCACATGGACACCCATGCTCTCCAGATGGCGGACCTTATCGCTGCGCTGAATGTCACTGCCGGCAATAACAAGGCCCTCCCCCAGTAGGACTTCCGCCAGGGGTGCCATGGAAACACCGCCCACGCCAATGAGATAACCCCGCTTACCGGGTTTCAGATATTCGGAAAAAGACGACATAAAGAATGACCTCTTGCTTAAACTTCTATTTTGACACCTTATTATATGCCATCTGGAAACATTTTACAAGCAAAAAGATTGCGTGCAAAAGGGCCGTCCCGGTTTGGGACGGCCCTCTGAAGGCGAAATTTTATTCCTGAGCGGCAGTGGCCTGAGCGGGCTCGGGCAGTTCCACTTCCTCGGGAGCGGCTTCTTCCACCACAGGCTCCTCGATAACGGGCTCCTCATCGGCGGGGATTTCCAGTTCTTCCTCTTCCACCACTTCCACGATGATCTCCTCGATGGGCTCTTCCTCCACGGGCTCAACAGCCAGCGCGGCGACCTTCTGCTCGGCCTCGGCCAGCGCGGCAGCCTTCTTGGCCTTGCGGTTGCGAACGCCCACAACAACCGTGGCAACAACATCAAGGACGGCATTCAGGCAGTAAGCAGCGCCGAGAACGGTCATCACGGGGATGCCGGTGGAGTAGTACAGCTGAGTGACATAGTCCAGGAAGCCCACCATACCAACGCCCAGAGCCAGACCCAGAACGGCGGTGATGAGGACGATCCACCACTTCTTATAACCCATGCGGCCCAGATCCAGCATGTACTGGAGCTTCATCATGCCGTCCAGAACGGCAGCCAGGCCGATGATCTGAACGATGACGGTGAAGTTGAAGTCCAGACCGGAGTCGCCGAAGAGCATGGAACTAAGGGCGATATAGGCGCCGGCGAGCAGGGCAATAAAGCCAAGACTGAACTCGTAGTGGTATTCACCGCTGACCTGCTTGCGGGCAAAGTACAGGATGATGTACACCAGACCAACAGCGGCCACAACGCCGCCCACAGCATAGGTGATATAGGTATAGACCAGGCCGGGTTTCACCAGGAACGCAACACCCAGCGCCGCGCTGATGACAGCGGCGATGATAAGATTGCGAACAGGATGACCGGTGACAGAAGCCTTTTTGGTCACGGGAGCGGAAACGGGAACGCCGCGCTTGGCAGCCTTTTTGGCAGCCTTGGAAGCTTTCTTTTCCGCCTTTGCCACTTTCTTGGCGGCCTTCATGGCCTTCTTTTCTGCCTTCGCGGCCTTCTTTTCCGCCTTGGTCAATTTTTCCTTACTCATAAGAATCGATCCCCTTTTTCGAATCCGGTCAAACAGGCACCGGAACAGTTTTTCATTCTGCAGAGCCTTCTCCGAAGGCATGCAGGATATTTACTCATGGCGAAATCAGTTTCCATAATACCGCCAGGATTGTATACCAACTTGTTTATATATTATCATGCAAGCAGACAAATGTAAAGCCTAATCTCATGGGGAAATACAGCTTTTTTGCACGTATTCACGGACTGTTCAAAAACCCCGAACGCTGTGTGAACAAACTGTGAAGACCACCCACCGTCGGTGTACATTTTTTCTACAGTATGATATACTTTGAAATTAAGTTGAACCTTAAATATTAATATAGGGATATAAGTTTAACTCATCCTTATTCTTCACACCGACAGCGAGGTATCGTCAATTATGGCAAAATTCAGTGTCCGCAAGCCGCTCACAGTATTCGTAGTGGTTCTGGCCGTGGTCATTCTGGGCGTCGTGTCCCTTTTCAAAATGACCCCCGATATGCTCCCAAATATGAATTTCCCGTATGTGGTCATCATGACCACATATCCCGGCGCAAGCCCGGAAACCGTGGAAGAGGAGATCACAAAACCCATGGAGCAATCCATGGCCACGCTGGATGACATAAAATCCCTCTCCTCCACCTCCGCGGAGAATTACTCTCTCGTGATGCTGGAATTCGAGGAGAGCGTAAACATGGACACCGTGGGCGTGGACATTCAGCAGAACATCTCCACACTGTCCGCCTCCTGGGATGATGTGGTCGGCACTCCCTATGTGCTGAAGATCAATCCCTCCATGCTCCCCGTAGCCGTTGCGGCCGTTTCCATGGAGGACATGGACGTGGTCGAGCTGACCGACTTCGTGGAAGAAACTCTCATGCAGGAGCTGGAGGGCACCTCCGGTGTGGCAAGCATCTCTGTCTCCGGCGCAGTGGACCGGCAAGTCCATGTGGTCATCAGCCAGGAGAAGATCGACGATGTGAACCGGCGGATGAAGGCCGCCGTAAACAAGCAGCTGGACGATGCCAAGGCTGAATTGGAGGAGACAAAGGCCGAACTGGAGGAAGCCCAGGCCGCTTTGGAGGAAGCCGAGAGCCAGCTGGATTCCGGCAAGGATACCCTCGTGGATCAGACCTCCGCCGCCGAGGCGGAGATCAGCAGCCAGCAGATCGCCCTTCTGGAGGGAAAGATCCAGCTGCAGCAGCAGCTTGTCACTCTTGCCGAGACAAAAAGCGAGCTGGAAACCACGCTTTCCATTCTCGGCCCCATCGCGGACTCTCTGAGCGAACTGGAAGCCAAGGAGACCGAGCTGAACAGTGAGCTCGCCGCTCTGAAAGACCTCCGCGACCGGCTGGATGCCGCCGATGAAGCGCTCGCCGCATTCGGCACACCTCCCGAAGAGGAACCTTCTCTCCCCACCCTGCCGGACATCGAGCTTCCGGATAATTTCCCCGACATCTCTGACATTATAACCTCTGACACAGAGGACAATACCGACGCAGACACAAACACCGACACCGGCACTGACACTGACACCGACACTGACACCGGCGATACCGGCGGCGACTCCGATGCGGACTCCGGCGACAGCTTCGACTGGGAAGGCTATGAAGCCGCCCTCGCGGCGGTCGAGGCCATCGAGGCGGAGCTGGAGGCCATGGGCACAGACCGCTATATGCTGCCTCTGGCGATCCTGCAGAACGAAGCATCCCTGGCCGCCGTGGAAACAGCGCTGGACGCCATTGACACCACACTGGGAACCCTGGATATGAGCCGCGAGGATGTCCACAGCACCATCATCCAGATGGAGGAGGGACTGATCCAGATCGAGGACGGCACCGCCCAGATCAACGACGCACTGGCTCAGATGGAAGACGGCACCCTTCTTCTCACGGATGCCATGATCACCCTCAGCAGCAGCACCTCCGCCGGTCTTCTGGAGCTGGCCAACGCTGCCGCTCAGATCACCATGAATTCCGCCACCCTCACCTCCGCAATGACGCAGGTGGAATCCGGTCTGGAGCAGATCGAAGACAGCCGCACGGATGCACTGGCTTCGGCGGATATGTCCGGTACCCTGACGCTGGAGACCGTAGCCACTCTTCTGGGTGCCCAGAACTTCTCCATGCCCGCAGGCTATGTGGAAGAGGACGGCGTCCGGTGGATGGTCTCCGTGGGCGACGAGATCACCGACATCGAGGAACTGGAGGCACTTCTGCTCTTTGACACCGGCGAGAACGCCATCGGCCCCATTCTTCTCAGCGATGTAGCAAACATTTTTGTCACCGACAACTCCGACGAATCCTATGCCCGGCTGGGCAGCGAGGACAGTCTGATGCTCTCTTTTGAGAAGCAGTCCAACGCCGCCACCGCCGAGGTCTGCGACGCACTGGCCGAGACCTTTGAGGAGTTGGAAGAGGAATACGAAGGGCTCTCCTTTGCCACCATGATGGACCAGGGCGATTACATCTATATGATCGTAGCCTCCATCATGGAAAGCCTTCTGGCCGGCGCGCTGTTCTCCGTTATCATCCTGTTTATCTTCCTGCGCGATATCCGTCCCACGGTCATCACGCTTCTGTCCATCCCCATCAGTGTGCTGTTTGCCCTGGTGCTCATGTATTTCAGCGGCGTGACTCTGAATATGATCTCGCTATCGGGTCTGTCCATCGCGGTGGGCATGCTGGTGGATAACTCCATCGTGGTCATAGAGAACATCTATCGGCTGCGGGCCAAGGGTGCCACTGCCGCGCAGGCCGCCGTGGCCGGCACAAAGCAGGTGGCCGGCGCGATCACGTCCTCCACGCTGACCACAGTATGCGTATTCCTTCCCATCGTGTTCGTGGAGGGCCTTACAAAGCAGCTCTTCACAGACCTGGCGCTCACCATGGGCTATGCCCTGGTCGCAAGTCTTCTCATCGCCCTCACACTGGTCCCCGCCATGGCAAAGGGCCTTTTGAAGGATCGGAAACCCAAAGAGTCCAAACACGCGAGAAAAAAAGCGCGCAAGGCCATCGTCGCCGGCTCCGGCCGGGGTTACCACGCCTACCGAAGCGCCATTGCCTGGGCGCTTGACCACAAGGCCGTGATCCTCATCCTTTCCATAGTCCTTCTCATCGCCAGCGCAGGCGCAGCCCTCAGCCGCGGCTTCAGCTTCATGCCCGATATGGATATGAACACCGTAAGTCTCTCCGTCACCATGCCCGAGAACGCGGATATGGAAGAGGCCGCCGCGATCTCCGATGAAATCATCGACCGCATCCAGACCTATCCCGAGGTAGAGAGCGTAGGCGCTATGATGGGCGGCTCCAGTCTTCTCAGCAGCGGGATCTCCAGCTACGACGTGACCATGTATATCACGCTTCCGGAGGGCACCTCCGGCGCGGAGTGGGGCGACCGGATCGTAGAGCTTTGCTCGGATCTGGACTGCGAGATCAGTTACAGTTCCGCACTCATCGACATGAGCATGCTTTCCGGCAGCGGCGTGACTTTGTACCTTTACGGAAATGACACGGAAACACTGGCTGAAGCCGCAGAGCTCACCGCCGAAGCGCTTGCTGCCGTGGATGGCATCAGCGACGTTCAGAACGGCCTTCAGGAGGCCGAGGAAGCTCTCCATGTCTCCATTGACCGGAACGCCGCCATGCAGAAAGGCTGGACGGTAGCCCAGATCTATATGGAGATCGCCACAAAGCTCACCACTTCCGCCACCGCCATGACCCTCCCTGTGGAGAGCACCACCGCGGACGTTATGGTAGAGGTCGGCGAATCCATCACCCCCGAAGAGCTTATGGCCATGACCTTCGAATACACCAATTCCGACGGCGATACCGAAAAGTTCACGCTGGACGATGTGGCCGAGCTGGAGGAAACCATCAGTCTCGCTTCCATCTCCCGCAGCGACCAGCGGCGGTACCTCTCCGTGAACGCTTCCATTGAGAACGGCGAAAATGTGACCCTGGTTTCTGCCGATGCCCGCGAAGCCATGAAGGATGTCGAACTCCCCGAGGGCATAACCTACGCCTTCTCCGGCGAGAACGAGACCATCATGGAGGCCGTAGGCCAGCTGATGCTGATGCTGGTGCTTGGCATAGTGCTTGTGTATTTTGTCATGGTGGCTCAGTTCCAGAGTCTGAAGAGCCCCTTTATCGTCATGTTCACCATCCCCCTGGCCTTCACCGGCGGCTTCATTGCCCTGCTCATCGCCGGCATGGATGTAAGCATCATCTCCCTCATCGGCTTCGTCATGCTGGTGGGCATCATCGTCAACAACGGCATCGTACTGGTGGAGTATGTGAACCAGCTCCGGGCAGAGGGTCTCGACCGCCGCTCGGCCCTGATTGAGGCCGGCGTCACCCGTCTGCGTCCCATTCTTATGACCAGCCTTACCACCGTCCTCGGTCTGATCGTCATGGCCATCGGCAAGGATGTGGGCACCGCGCTGATGCAGCCGGTCGCCGTTGTCTGCATCGGCGGTCTGCTCTATGCCACCCTCATGACACTCTTTGTCATCCCCTGTATTTACGACATGATGAACAAGAAAGAGATCGAAGTCCTCAGCGACGAGGATCTGGAGTTCAACGAAGTTTAACAACAAGACCCGATCGAGGGAATCTTCCCCCTCTTTCCACAAAGAAATCCGGCCTGGTATCTCGCCAGGCCGGATTTCTTTGACAGACTGAAAAAGACAGGTTTCAGAAGAAACCTGTCTTTTCATGGAGCGGGCAACGAGGCTCGAACTCGCTACCTCCACCTTGGCAAGGTGGCGCTCTACCGGATGAGCTATGCCCGCATATTCAGTTGTATCATAAATTTGGAGGCGCCACCCGGATTCGGACCGGGGAATCGGGGATTTGCAGTCCCCTGCCTTACCACTTGGCTATGGCGCCATACCAAACGTATGGTGCCCAGGGTCGGAATCGAACCAACGACACGCGGATTTTCAGTCCGCTGCTCTACCATCTGAGCTACCTGGGCACGATAAGAAAAATGGAGCGGGCAACGAGGCTCGAACTCGCTACCTCCACCTTGGCAAGGTGGCGCTCTACCGGATGAGCTATGCCCGCATATATGGCGACCGAGAAGGGACTTGAACCCTCGACCTCCGGCGTGACAGGCCGGCGTTCTAACCGACTGAACTACTCGGCCACGCTTCGGTTTATGGTGGGAGCAACAGGACTCGAACCTGTGACCCCCTGCTTGTAAGGCAGGTGCTCTAACCAGCTGAGCTATGCTCCCAAGAGCTCCCGCTCTTCAAACGGCTTTGCTAGTATAACGCTAACAAAGCCGTTTGTCAATAGCTAAATCCAAATTTTCGCAAATTTTTTCGTTTTATTCTTCCTTGCTCTTGGGGCCGCGGGGATCGGCGGCGATTTCATCCGCCATGCGTCCAAAGACGATGGAATATCCATCCTCCCCGTACTGAAGACTGCGCTTCACACGGCTGATGGTAGCGCTGGAAGCGCCGGTCTCGGCCAGAATGTCATTATAAATCATGCCCTTGTTCAGCAGCCAGGCCACATGGAAACGCTGCTCCATGGCCTGCAGCTCATTGACCGTGCAGAGATCGTTGAAGAATTTTATGCACTCCTCTTCCGTCTCCAAAGCCATAATAGCCTTGTACATCATGTCAAAGCGGGGCTTGCGATTGTTCATGTTCATGGATACCTCCAACCCATAAGACGGAGATGCCGCCTTTGTTTTTCATTCAATTTGTATTTTACATCACTAAAGCTAAAAAGTAAAGGGGGTAGCCAAAAATTTCACTATACATTTCCCCCATCCGATGCTATAATACCTATCAGAAAGGAGGGTTTCCCATGAACCTCATGTTTATCATCTGGCTCGTCATCACAGGGCTGTTTCTTGTTCTGGAGCTGATGACAGCCGCCCTTTGCTCCATCTGGTTTGCCGCCGGTTCCGCAGCGGCTCTGATCGCGTGTGTCCTTGGCGGGCCCCTCTGGCTTCAGATCCTTTTGTTCTTTGTAGTGTCCGCCGTTTGCTTCGTGCTTCTCTACCCCCGCATCAAGCGGCACATCAACCAGAAAAAGACCCCCACCAACGCCGACATGACCATCGGTCAAGTCTGTGTGGTCACCCAGGTCATTGACAACGTTTCCGGCACCGGCTCTGTGACCACCGGAGGCAAAACCTGGACCGCCCGCTCCCTCACCGGCGAGATCATCGAGGAAGGCCGACTCGTCCGCGCCATCCGCATTGAGGGCGTAAAGCTCATGGTCGTCACCCTCCCCATCGACGAGCGGGAAATCCTTGACCGGGCCGAATCCCTGTAAGGAAAAGCATCCATACATATTAATAAGGAGGAAGTATTATGCCCTTTGGAGGAATCATCTGGCTTATTATAGCCTTTCTTATCATCGTCACCATCATCCGGAACATCCGGGTCGTCCCCCAGGCAAAAGCCTGCGTCATCGAGCGCCTTGGCGCATACAGCACCACCTGGAACGTGGGACTTCACTTTAAGATCCCTTTCATCGAGCGTATCGCCAAAACCGTCTCCCTGAAGGAGCAGGTGGCGGACTTCCCGCCCCAGCCCGTTATCACCAAGGATAACGTCACCATGCAGATCGACACGGTCATCTACTTCCAGATCACCGATCCCAAACTCTATACCTACGGCGTGGAAAACCCCATGATGGCCATCGAAAACCTCACCGCCACCACCCTGCGAAACATCATCGGCGAGCTGGAGCTGGACGAATCCCTCACCAGCCGCGATACTATCAACGCCAAAATGCAGCAGATCCTGGACGAGGCCACCGACTCCTGGGGCATCAAGGTAAACCGCGTGGAGCTGAAGAACATCACCCCGCCCAGAGAGATCCAGAACGCCATGGAAAAGCAGATGAAGGCCGAACGCGAGCGCCGCGAGGCCATTCTTCGGGCCGAGGGCGAAAAACGCTCCGCCATTCTGGAGGCCGAGGGCGAAAAGGAATCCGCCATTCTCCGGGCTGACGCCAAGAAGCAGGCGGAGATCCTGGAGGCCGAAGGCAAGGCGCAGGCCATTCTGGCCATAAATCAGGCCACCGCCGAGGGTCTCAAGCTTCTGAATCAGGCCGCTCCCACAGAGCCCATCGTTCAGCTGAAGGCACTGGAGGCTTTCCAGGCCGCCGCCAACGGCCGCGCCACCAAGATCATCATCCCCTCGGAGATTCAGGGCCTTGCCGGTCTGGCCACCGCCTTCAAGGAGGTCATCACCGACACCAAGGCTCCTGCCGCCGCCCCGGCCGCCGATGCCGCCAAGAAAACGAAATAAGACCCTGCACAGCAGCACCGCCGTCCCCAAGACTGGGACGGCGGTGTTTTTATATTTCTTCTCCGTGGAGCGCCTTGAAGCACTTTTCAAGGTATATCTTATGCGCAACGGTTATGATGGTGTTGCGCAGCATTTGCTTGAGTTCGCTGTTGTCATCGCCCACGTTGTCCACATGGTCCTTCAGACCGAAGATATAGAACAGGACGTTTTCAAACTCCGCGCAATAATATTCATAAGCCCGCTGGGGTGTATAATACTGCTTCTGAAGTGCAAACAGCGTCTGGATATTTTCCAGACTCAGCACACCCTTGCCCACGGCAATGAACATGAGATAGGCAATCTGCTCCCGGCTGTACTGCTTTTTCACCGGGCTGTCGATCAGTCCCATCTTCACATAATTGGAGATCATGGAACTGGTAATCCCAAGACCAAGAGGCTCCAGCGCCCGGGAGATGTATTTCGTTGCCTGCTCCAGAAACAGTCCCACATCCGGAATCTCGCTGTATTTCGGCAGCCGAAAATCCTTTATGGACTGACTCATGCGCTCCCGTATCTGTTCCATGGCTTCACCTCCCAGCATCTACATTATAATCCCGCTTTAACAAAAGTTCAACAACTTGTCATCGGTTTTTCAAAAACTTGACATATCTTCTCTTGTAGTATAAAATAACCAAAGTCAAGTTTTTGAAAAACCGATGACAGAATTTTAAGAATTCGGAGCTGCACCATATGAAATACAAAATCGCGGCCGACTCTTCCTCCAATATTTTCACCTTCCCCGGCGTGGATTACGCCTGTGCCCCGCTGACGGTCATCACATCGGAAAAGGAATACCCCGATGTGCCCGATCTGGATGTGGATGCCATGATCGACGATCTGAAGACCGTGGAAGGCAAGACCAGCACCTCCTGCCCAAACGTGCAGGACTGGCTGAACGCCTTTGAAGGCGCGGACGGAATTTTTGCCGTCACCATCACCAGCAATCTCTCCGGCTGCTATGCCAGCTGCATGAATGCCAGAGATCTTTTTCTGCAGGATCATCCCGATGTCCGCATCTCCGTTCTGGACACGCTTTCCACCGGCCCGGAGATGGAGCTGATCCTGGAAAAGCTCCGCGATCTTATAAACGAGGGACACGATTTTGACACCATTGACCGCCTTATCCGGGAGTATATGACCCACACACATCTTTCCTTCTCCCTGGCCTCACTGGTGAATTTCGCCCGAAACGGCCGTGTGTCCCCGCTGGTGGCCAAAATGGTCGGCGTGCTGGGCATTCGTATGGTTGGCGTCGCCTCAGACGTCGGCACACTGGAGCCTCTGCACAAATGCCGGGGCGAGAAAAAAGCCCTGGAAGCTCTTTATGCCGACATGAAGGAGCGTGGCTTCAGCGGAGGCAAGGTCCGACTGGCCCACTGTCGGAACGAGACCTATGCCCAAAGCCTGAAAACCACCATTCAGACCGACTTCCCCCAATGCGACGTGACCATCATCCCCTGCGGCGCGCTCTGCAGCTATTACGCGGAAGAGGGCGGTCTGCTGGTCGGCTACGAAGGATAACGAAACACCAAAGAGATCCACCGTCGTTTACAGACAGTGGATCTCTTATCTTTATTCGACGGATTCCTCCGCCACAGCGGCCGCAGCACCCTCATCGGGCTCCGCCGCCGGAGGCTCCGTGGGAGCCGGAGTCGGCTCCGCCGTCGGCTCGGGCGTGGGGGCCGGTGTGGGTTCCGGCGTCGGCGTGGGGGCCTGTGTGGCGGGAGGCTGGGTGGCCAGCTGCACAAACACGGCATAAATGGTGTGATCGTCGGTCACATTCTTGAAAGTATAGCTTCCGGCAGGGATCTGGGATTCCCCGTCGATGATCAGCTGGCTCACATCCCAGCCATCATCGGGATACAGGGTAAAGGTCACATTCTCCCCTTCCTCCACCTCTACAGTGCCGGAGGGATGGATGCCGCCGCCGTTTCCGGCCGTGACCAGAATGGTATAGGTCTTTGCGGGGGCCTCCGTAGGCTCCGGAGTCTCCTCCGGCTTATCGGTGGGGGCAGGCGTGGCCTCGGCTCTATCCGTGGGGGCCGACGTCTCCTCGCCCGGGGCCGGCGTCAGAATGACCGTTTCACTCGTTTCCGGATCAGACGTCTCCGAACCGCGCCCACTGAACAGCGCCAGCACAACGCCAAGAATCACGGCGACAACACCCAGCGCGATCACCACGGCCACAAGCCATTTCTTTCCCTCTCCGCCGCCGTTTCCGCCGGCGGGCGGCTCGTAGTTATCCGGGCCGCCGTAATCCCCCTCCGGGGTCACATACACCGTGGGCCGCTGGTTTGCCACCAGCACACGGGGACGCTCCGGCGCGGCATATCGGGGATCGTTGGGATCCATAGCCGGCGTTTCGGGCGCGGACTCTTCCACAAAATCCATCGGCTCAGGATCGGAACCGGGAGCCTCATGGCGGCCCCGCTCCGGGTCTGTGCCCCGGCGGGGTATGTAATCCGGGGAGAAGCTGCCGAAAGCGTCCGGATGCAGCAGGTCCTGGCCGTCCATCACATCGGTCACTTTATCGCTGAGCTCCTCTGTGGGCAGAAATGCCGAAAAGTCAAACGCCTTTTTCAGCTTTTCTTCCGCCTCGTCCCAGGATATTTCTTTTTCCTTGTTCTCAAAATCCATATTGGCCTACCTTTCCGGGCAAAATTATGGTAAAATGGACCCACAGGAGGGTTCCGACTATGCAAAAAACAGCTTTGGTGACCGGCTCCTCCCGGGGCATCGGCGCAGCCATCGCGCGCCTTCTCGCCGCGCGGGGCTGGCGGGTCATCGTTCATTATAATACATCCAGAGAAAAGGCTCTGGCCCTGGCCGAAGAGCTGGGCACCACCGCGCTTCAGGCGGATGTTTCCGACCCACAGCAGGTGAAGGCCCTGTTTCAGGAAGCCGGGCCGCTGGATCTGCTGGTCTGCAACGCGGGCATCGCGGAATACGAGCTGTTCACAGATGTGACCGAGGAGCGCTGGGCGCAGATCCGGGGCGTTGATCTGGACGGCGTTTACCGCTGCTGCCGGGAAGCCATCCCGGCCATGGTGCGCCGGAAGAACGGCTGCATCCTTCTCATTTCCTCTGTCTGGGGCGTTTACGGCGCCGCCATGGAGGTGGCCTACTCCGCGGCAAAAGCCGCGCTGATCGGCCTTACAAAGGCTCTGGCAAAGGAGCTGGGCCCTTCGGGCGTGCGTGTGAACTGCATCACTCCCGGCGTTATCGACACGGACATGCTCGCCCAGTTTGACGAAGCAGACCGCAAGGCTCTGGCGGAGGATACGCCGCTTGGGCGCATCGGCCGGCCGGAGGATGTCGCAAACCTCGCCGCCTTTCTGGCCTCGGAGGAAGCGGGCTTCATCACCGGGCAGATCATCGGCTGTGACGGCGGTTTTGGCAAGTGAGTCTCCCTTTATTATTTCATTATAGCATTCCTATAAGGCCGCTGTCAAAGCATCCTGTGTCGGTTCATAACAAAACCGATATGTTTTTGGGAAATGCTTGCCAGCGCTCAACGCACCTGTTATAATCCAGACGAGGAACAACGCCTCCCCATTCTCCCCAAACGGTGAGTTTTACCTATGAATTACAGCATATTGCAGGGGATATTTCTCCCCTTTATCGGTACGGTCCTCGGCGCCTCCTGTGTATTCTTTATGAAGGGCGCCATGCACCGCGCCCTCCAGCGGGCGCTCACAGGCTTTGCCGCCGGCGTGATGGTGGCTGCCTCCGTGTGGAGTCTGCTGATCCCCGCCATGAGCCACGCCGCGCACATGGAAAAGCTGGCCTTTCTCCCCGCCGTTATCGGTCTGTTTCTGGGGTTTGCCTTCCTGATGCTTCTGGACCGGATCATTCCCCATCTGCACATGAACTGCGACACAGCGGAGGGACCTGCCTGCCATCTGAAAAAATCCACCATGATGATCCTGGCTGTGACGCTCCACAACCTGCCCGAAGGCATGGCTGTGGGCGTGCTTCTGGCGGGCTGGGCCTCCGGAAGCGAATTTGTCACCCCCGCAGCCGCCATGGCTCTTTCCATCGGCATTGCCATTCAGAATTTCCCCGAAGGAGCCATCATATCCATGCCCCTTCACTCCGGCGGCATCGGCAAAGGAAAATCCTTTGCTTATGGCGCTCTGTCCGGACTGGTTGAACCGCTGGGCGCGGTCATCATGCTGCTGTTCGCCCATCTGCTGGCCCCCATTCTGCCCTATTGTCTTGCTTTCGCCGCCGGAGCCATGCTCTATGTGGTGGTGGAGGAGCTCATCCCCGAGATGAGCGAGGGAGAGCATTCCCACATCGGCACCGTGTTTTTTGCCATTGGCTTCGCCCTGATGATGATTTTGGACGTGGCCCTTGGCTGAAACAATATATTAACCAACACATTCAAAATTTCTTTATGAGAGGTATCACACTATGAAGACTTACTATTGCAAGGTATGCAAGTACACCTTTGAAGTCGCCGACGGTGAAGAGCCTGTCTGCCCCAAATGCAAGGCTTCTGGCGACAAGCTGGAGCTGGTAAACACCGCCCCTGCCAGCAAGTATGCCGGCACCCAGACCGAAAAGAATCTGGCCACCGCCTTCGCCGGCGAGTCCGAAGCCCGCAACAAGTACACCTACTTCGCCTCCAAGGCCAAGAAGGAAGGCTATGAGCAGATCTCCGCGCTCTTCCAGAAGACCGCCGACAACGAGAAGGAGCACGCCGAGATGTGGTATAAGGAGCTCCACGGCATTGGCACCACCGCCGAAAACCTTCTGACCGCCGCCGAGGGCGAGAACTACGAATGGACCGATATGTACGCCGGCTTCGCCGAGACGGCCGACGCCGAAGGCTTCCATGAGCTTGCCGAAAAGTTCCGTCTTGTAGCCGCCATCGAGAAGCACCACGAGGAGCGCTATCGCGCCCTGCTCAAGAATGTGGAGACCGCCCAGGTCTTCGAAAAGAGCGAGGTCAAGGTTTGGGAGTGCCGCAACTGCGGTCACATCATGGTCGGCACCAAGGCCCCCGAGGTCTGCCCCACCTGCGA
>CAZQFN010000013.1:0-22109 GCA_964592685.1 uncultured Oscillospiraceae bacterium
TCCGCCGCCAAAGTGGGCGCATCCCCGGAAAGGGCCTCTTCGGAAGCCAGAGCCGGGAGAGAGAGAAGAGACAACAGCATCAACACGATCAGGAGAAAGCTGAAAAAGCGGGTGTTGGTTTTGTACATGGAGAATCCCCCTTTCAAATGCATTGGCAGGCAATGGTATTTAAAAAATTATACCATCACGACTTGAAAAGCGCAACGAAAAAACGCAATTATTATGACGGGAGACGCTTTCGCTTTCCTTCGTTGACACAATCAAAAGGTGTCTGCTACAATAACGGCAGACACCTTTTCAAACAGGAGATACTGCATTTATGATAACCACGACCACCATTCCCGTCCGCTATCCCGATTTGGACCCCATGGCCATCGTTCACCACGCGGTCTATCCCATCTGGTATGAGATCGCCCGCATGGACATTCTGGGCGCGGCGGGCTTCCCCTGGGAGGCCATGCATGAGCTGGGCATCGACCCCGTGATGGTAAACCTCAACCTGGACTACGCCGCCCCGGTGCGCTATCCCGCCGACGTCACGGTGAAGACAAAGCTCATCCAGGTGGAGAGCAAAAAACTCAGGATCCTCTATGAATGCTACGACGGGGAAAAGCTGGTGAACCGGGCCACCAGCTTCCATATCTGGTGCCGGGACATGAAGAGCATAAAATTGGACGAGGAACTGCCCGAGATCTATGCGGGGCTGAAGGCCGCCTGTGAAGAAGAATAAACCGCCAACACGCCCGACAGCTATGCATTCTGCCGGCAACACCAGAAAGGAGCCCGGTGCCGCAGCCGCGAGACTGCGCACCAAACCGTCATGAAAAAACCTCTATCCGCACTGCTTTCCCTTTTACTGATCTTTTCCGCCTTCGGCGGAAGCGCGGCCTTTGCCGCAGGCAATATGGTGGAAGAACTGGGCCTTACCGCCGATGTGAAAGATGCCTCGGAATACACGGTGGAGATAAATTCCGCGGTCTATGATCTTTTGGATTTTGAGGACACCAGCGAATATGAAAACGCCACCCGGGGTCTCATCGACGCTCCGGAATCGCTGGAGATCCTGGACGCGGACGGAAACGTCATCTGGAGCCAGGCCGCCTACTCTTTCCTGGAGGAATATGACGAAGCGCCCGCCACGGTGAATCCCAGTCTCTGGGAGAACACCCGCAACAACCACGCCTACGGCCTGTTTGAGGTGACCGAGGGCATCTATCAGGTGCGGGGCTACGACATGTCGAATCTCACCGTGATCGAGGGCGACACCGGATGGATCGTGTTCGATCCGCTGATGAGCGTGGAATGCACCCAGGCCGCCATGGAGCTGATCGAAAAGAATCTGGGCGAGCGCCCCATCAAGGCGGTCATCATCTCCCACTGCCACGCGGACCATTTCGGCGGTATTGAAGGCGTGATGAGCGCGGAAGAGGCCGCGGACAGCACCCTCTCCCTCGCCGACCAGCTTGCCAGCGGCAAGATCCCCATCATCGTCCCCGAGGGCTTTGAGAAATACGCCGTGGAGGAAAATCTCTATGCCGGCAAGGCCATGGGCCGCCGGGCCACTTATCAGTTCGGCGTTATGCTGGAGCCGGGCATCACGGGAACGATGGCCATTGGCATTGGTCTGGGCCAGTCCACCGGCACCACCTCTTATCTCAGCCCCACCTATGAGATCACCGAAAGCGGCGAGACCATCGTCATCGACGGCGTGGAATTCCAGTTTCAGATCACCCCCGGCACGGAGGCTCCCGCCGAGATGAACACCTGGCTACCTCAGTTCAAAGCCCTCTGGATGGCGGAAAACTGCACCGCCACGCTCCATAACCTTTATACGCTGCGGGGCGCGCAGGTTCGGGACGGCGCGGACTGGGCCAGGTATATCACCGAGGCCCTCACCCTCTACGGCGACGAGGCAGAGATCTGCTTCCAGTCCCACAACTGGCCCCACTGGGGCAACGAGACCGTGGTGGAGTATATGACCAACACCGCCGCCGTGTATAAATTCATCAACGACCGGACGCTGGCCTACATCAACCAGGGCTACACCTCCGACGAGATCTCCAACATGATCCGGCTGCCGGAGGAGCTGGCAAAGATCTGGTATACCCGCCAGTATTACGGCACCGTGGCCCACAACGCCAAGGCCGTGTATCAGAAATACATGGGCTGGTATGACGCAAACCCCGTAAACCTGAACCCCCTCACCCCCACGAAAAGCGCACAGAAATGGGTGGAATACCTGGGCGACACGGACGAAGTCCTCCGCATGGCGAAGGAAGACTTTGAGGCCGGCGAGTATCAGTGGGTGGCGGAGATCACGAACGTCCTTATCTATGCCGATCCCGAAAACGAAGCGGCCCGCTATCTCTGCGCCGACGCCCTGGAGCAGTTGGGATATCAGGCGGAGTCCGGCGCATGGCGCAATGCCTATCTGACGGCCGCGCTGGAGCTCCGTCACGGAAACATTACCACCGCGGAGGATCAGCCCGGCAACAACGGCTCCAGTATAAAGCATCTGACGGCCTCCATGGTTCTTGATTACATGGGCATCCTGCTGGACCAGACCGCCCTGGCGGACTATGACTTCATTATAAACGTCACCATCACGGACACTCGGGAGCAGTTCATGCTCCGGGTCAAAAACGGCGTGATGCTGGTCTATGACAACACCCGGAGCGAAGAGGCGGATGTGTCCGTCTCCTGCCCGCAGAGCGCCCTGTTCCTGATTCTGAAAAACAGTCTGGACGCCGTGCCCGGCGCCGTACAGGTGGAGGGCGACGCCGACCTTCTGAACCTGTTTATGGAGAATCTCAATCAGTTTGACACCGCAACCCCGGCTTTGTTCAACATCGTGGAACCCTGACGGGGCCGGAGCAAAAAAGCGAGAGAAGCAAAAACGCTTCTCTCGCTTTTTCATGGTTGTGGCTAATCTTACCAGAGCATGTATTTTTCCGCGTCGGCCCGAAGCTCCGCCCGGAAGTCGGGATGGGCCACGGCGATGAGGTTTTCCACCCGCTGGCGGACGTTCCGGCCTTTCAGCCAGGCCACGCCAAACTCCGTGACCACACAGTCCACCTCGTTGCGGCTGAGGGTGACGATGGAGCCGGGGGCCAGCCGGGCCGTGATGGAGGACACGGTGCCGCCTTTCTTCGTGGCGGGCACGGCAATGATGTTCCGGCCGCCCCTGGCGTGGCTTGCGCCCACGGCCATATCCACCTGGCCGCCGGTGCCGGAATACTGGCGGGAGCCGATGGACTCCGAGCAGATCTGGCCGGACAGGTCCACGGCGAGGCAGGAGTTCACGGAGACAAAATTGTCGTTCCGGGCCACCACCCAGGGGTCGTTCACATAGTCGCCACGGAGGAGCTGAACGCCGGGGTTGTTGTCCAGCATGTCATAGAGCTTCTGGGTGCCGTAGGCAAAGGTGCCCACGATTTTGCCCTTATGGATGCTCTTTTTCCGGCCGGTGATAACGCCGTTTTCCACCAAGGTGACCATGGAGTTTGTGATCATCTCGGAATGGACGCCCAGATCGTGCTTGTCCATGAGGGACAGGGCCGCGGCATCGGGAATGCCGCCGATGCCAAGCTGGATGGTGTCCCCGTCGTGTATCATCTCGGCAATATAGCCGCCAATGGTCATATCCCGCTCCGAGGGGGTACTCTCCGGCAGATAAGGCAGGGGGCTGTCCGCCTCCACGATCCAGTCCACCTGGGAGATATGCACCTCCGTATCGCCCCAGACGCTGGGGAGATTGGCGTTCACCTCCAGAATGACCATGTCCGCCGCCTCCAGAAAGGCTTTTTCATGGATGAGGCAGAGAGGGATCTTGAAATATCCGTGGCGGTCCATGGGCGTGACGGCGGCGATGAACACGTCGCAGTCGTTCACCGTCATCCACCGGGCGGGGCCGTTGTGCAGGTCGGTGGGATAATAGTTCAGCGCCCGGGCGGCGTGGCTCTTCCGGGTGTCCCCCATGAGGAAAGCCACATCGATGTCGAAGGTATCGCTGTAAAGCGGGTCCTGCATGAACGTATGGGGCAGAAAGCACATGGGGCCGTACATCTTCACGGGGCCGATCCTGCCCCGGAGGGTGTGCATGGCGTCGAAGATGGCCGTGGGCTCGTTGGCGCACTGGCTGGTGGCGATCACATCGCCGGTTTTGATGTGGGACAGCGCCTCCTCGATGGAGACCAGCTTATCCCGGTATTCCTGCTGCCAGCGGTTCATACGCCGTCCTCCAGCAGGGACAGGAGATATTTTCCGTAATCGGTCATTTTCAGTTCTTCACCCAGCAATCTGAGCTGGTCGTCGGTGATCCACTTTTTCCGCCAGGCAATCTCTTCCAGGCAGGCGATATAGAAGCCCTGGCGCTCCTGAACGGTCTGGACGAACTGGGAGGCATTGAGCATGCCCACGGGGGATCCGGTGTCAAGCCAGGCCATGCCCCGTCCCAGGGGGATGACCTGCAGGGTGCCGGCCTCCAGATAGGCGTTGTTCACGGCGGTGATCTCGATCTCGCCCCGGGCGGAGGGTTTTACGTTTTTGGCGATCTCGATGACGGAGTTGTCATAGAAATACAGGCCGGGAACGGCGTATTTGCTCTTGGGATGGGCGGGCTTTTCCTCGATGGAGATGGCCTTCATGCCGGCATCGAACTCCACCACGCCGAACTCCGTGGGGTTCTTGACGGGATAGCCGAAGACCATGGCGCCGCTCTCCAGAGCCGCGCCCTTCCTGAGATAGGAGCTGAGGGCCTGTCCATAGAAGACATTGTCCCCCAGGATGAGGCAGACGGTGTCGCCGCCGATGAAGTCCTCTCCCAGAATGAAAGCGTCCGCAAGGCCGCGAGGCTTTTCCTGAACCTTATACACAAGCTCCATGCCGAGACGGCTGCCGTCCCCCAGAAGCTCCTCATATCTGGGCAGATCCTCCGGCGTAGAGATGACCAGCACCTCCCGGATGCCCGCCAGCATGAGAACGCTCAGCGGGTAATAGATCATGGGCTTATCATAAATGGGCAGCAGCTGCTTGGAGGTGACCTTCGTCATGGGATAGAGGCGGGTCCCTTTGCCGCCGGCGAGAATGATACCTTTCATTGTTCCGATCCTTTCTCTTTCTTTGATTCGGATGGCGATTTATTTGTCTTCCAGATAGAGATTCTTGCGGATGACATAGTTTTTGGCGTTGGAGAGGTTCGTGCCCGGCTCAAGGGCGCGGACCACCTTGCCGGGAATGCCCATCACCAGAGAGTTGGGCGGGATGACGGTGCCCTTCGTCACCACGGAGCCGGCGCCCACGATGGAGCCCTCCCCCACCACAGCAAAATCCAGCACCACGGCGCCCATGCCGATGAGCACGCCGTTTTCGATGGTGGCGCTGTGGACCACGGCGTTGTGGCCGATGCTCACATCGTCGCCGATGCGCACGGGGCGGTCGAAGTCGTTGTGGATGGTGACGTTGTCCTGGATGTTGGTGCGGCAGCCGATGGTGATGGCATCAAAATCCGCCCGGACGGAAGCGCCGAACCAAACGGAGCTGTCCTCCCCCATGGTGACCTCGCCGATGACGGCGGCGTTATCCGCCACGAAGCAGCGCTCGCCGATGACCGGAGTCTTGTCTTTGAAATTGGAAATCATGGAATTCTTCCTTTTTGTATGTGAATTTTCGGACTATACTGGTAATTTCCGAAGGCTTGTATTAGAATCGATAATACACTAAGATTATAGAAAAAACTTGGCCCGGTGTCAACCGAGCCCGAGGAGAAAACATGGACCAGCTTATTCCCTATCTCATCGTCTGTCCCCTGATTTTTCTGGGCGGCTTTGTGGATTCCATCGCCGGCGGCGGCGGTCTGATCTCTCTGCCCGCCTATCTCATCGCGGGGCTTCCCGCCCATGCCGCCATCGGCACCAACAAAATCAGTTCCGCCATGGGCACCTCCCTCACCACCTGGAAATTCTGGAAGCAGGGCTATATCAAGCCCAGGCTCAGCCTTCTTTGCGTGGTGTTCGCCCTCATCGGTTCCACCCTGGGGGCCAATCTGGCCCTGCTGGTGAGCGACCGGTATTTCAAGATCATCCTGCTGGTCATTCTGCCGCTGACGGCCTTCTATGTGTTCAAGTCCAAGGCCATGGAGACCGGCGGCAAGGAGCCCTTCTCCCCCGGCAGAACCGCCCTCATCGCCGCGGCCGCCGCCTTTGTCATCGGCGCTTACGACGGCTTCTACGGCCCCGGCACCGGCACCTTTCTGCTGCTCATCCTCACGGGCCTTGCTCACATGGATCTGAACTCCGCCGCCGGCACCACCAAGGTCATAAATCTCTCCACGGGACTGGCCGCTCTGGTGACCTATCTCCTCAACGGCCAGGTGGAGCTTCTGCTGGGCTTTGTGGCCGGCATCTTCGGCATCGCCGGAAACTGGCTGGGCACAAAATGCTTCACCCGGAACGGCGCGAAGATCGTAAAGCCCATCATCTTCGTGGTGCTGGCCATTTTCTTCGCGCGCATCCTGTTGGAAATGATCACAGGGGCATAAACACAAAAAACAGCATGACCCCGGGAGAAAACTCCCGGGGTCATGCTGTTTTGCGCCTTATGCCGCGCTATCCGTCTGAGCGGGGAGTCTGTTCACATCCTCCCGCAGGAACCGATACAGCGCAGCCGTCAGCGGCACGCCGATCAGCATGCCCGCGATGCCCAGGACACCGCCGCCGACGGTCACCGCCGCCAGCACCCAGATGGCCGGAAGGCCGATGGACGAGCCCACCACACGGGGATAGATGAGATTATTCTCCAGCTGCTGAAGGATCAGAATAAAGATCAGGAAGAACACCGCCTTGATGGGGGACACGGTCAGGATCATGAACGCGCCCACCGCCGCGCCGATGTAGCCGCCGGCCACGGGGATCAGCGCCGTGAAGGCGATCACCGCCCCGGTCATGGTGGCATAGGGCAGACGCAGAAGCAGCATGCCCAGAGTGCAGAGCGTGCCCAGGATCACCGCCTCGGTGCACTGGCCCACGATGTATTTATGGAAGCAGTCATCCAGCACGGAAAACAGCTTGCGGCTCTTGCCATACAGGCCCGGCTTCATATAGCGCTTCATGAGCCGGTCAAACTGGTTGCCCAGCTTTTCCTTGCCCGCCAGCAGATAGACACAGAAAATCACCGCAAACACCGCCGTGACGACACCGGAAAACACCGAGGAAACCACATTCACGGCCGTTCCCATCACGCTGCCCACGCCGTTGAGCAGGACGCGGAGCATCTGCTCGAGCTTCGCCTGCCAGTCCACATTTTCGAGAGACGCGAGAATATCCGCCGGGACGATCCCCTTCTCCTCCAGCCAGGCCAGCGCATTTTCCACCGCGGGCGGGATCTGAGCCGTCAGCAGCTTCACACAGGCCACAAGCTCCGGTACCACCAGATTCACAAGCAGCACAACGACCACCACAAGCGTCACCATGGCGCCCAACATGCAGACCGGCCGGCGGCTTTTGATAAGGGCGGACTTCTTCGTTTTTGGGAAATAGTGCCGCTCATAAAAGCTCATGAGGATGTTGAGGATATAGGCGATCACACAGCCGATGAGCAGCGGCATAGCCGCGCTCACCGCCAGCTTCAGAAGCCCTCCCACATAGGACCAGCAGGTGATGCACAGATACAGCAGAAATACGCTCAGGCACACCCGGAAACAGGATTTCCATTCGATTTTCATTCAGCGTTTCCCTTTCGGTCAAAGATCATGGTAATGACGCTGAAAATGGCTTCCACGATCAGAGCCACGCCGGTGAACGACCAGAGCGCCGTGGTGGAGGCGAAGGGATTGCCCAGGATCACCGCCGCGCAGACGATGGAAACCGCCGCGCTGATCGCGGCCCAGAACCATTTTTCAGCTTTCAGGCGGAGCATATCCACCGTCAACTGAATTTTACTGACGCCGTTCACGAGAAGCTCAACACCGTAGAGAATGGTGAGCAGCGGGAACGTGACCAGGAACCACTCCGTCCGGAACGTGCAGAACGCACCGCCCAGCAGGAACAGCAGGCCCTTGGTAAGCTCCTGTCCGCCCGCCGCCACCGGGGCACCGGCCCGGAAATACTTCACAACGGAAACCGCGCCCACAATCATCAGCGCGATGCCTGCCACCGTGATGATGCCGGAGGTGAAGCCGATGGGGTTGATCAGCAGCAGGATGCCCACAACCAGCTCAAACAGAACCAGAACCACGCCATTGGGATGTTCTTTGAAAGTATTCATGCTATAATTTCTCCTTTGATATTTGATCGCGGGACACGTCCGCTTGACAGTTTCCCCGCAGGATAGTAACATTATAACGCAACACTTGTTGCGTCCACAACCATCAATCATTTTTTAAGTGACGCGAGCGCGACACTTCGGCGACAAGTGTTGAAAAAAGTTCTTTTTTCAGGAGGGCGGCGCTATGCCAAAAGTAAATCAGCGGGTCGCGATTTCCAAGCGGCTTCTGAAGGATGCACTTCTGTCGCTTCTGGAGCGGAAGCACATCAGCAAAATCAGCGTGCGGGAACTGTGCCAGGAGGCGGAGATAAACCGCACCACCTTTTACCGGCATTACGAAACGCCCCACGACATTCTGCTGGAGATCGCCATGGATTTTATCCGGGAATTCTATGAAGCCCCGGCCTCAAAACAGAACAAAAGCGACATCCGAACCCACATCGTCCGTATGTGCCGGTTCCTGTATCAGAACGTAGAGACCGTAAAGATTTTCATACGCAACAGCTCCGACGCCGACTTCCCCGAACTTTTCCAGCTTGTCTCGGAGGGCTTTCTGGAATCCAGAGTGGTTTTGTATAAAGGCCAGACCGTGGACGAGGACACCCTGCGTCTGATGACCGCTTTCTTTTCCCATGGTATGCATTCTCTGATCCGCCAGTGGCTGATGGAGGACATCCCCAAAACACCGGAGGAGGTGGCGGACATTCTCTACGGCTCCTTTAACCAGAACTTCACCTTCCAGTAACGTCATGCAAACAGCCCCGGGAGTTGTCCTCCCGGGGCTGTTTCAGTCAAAATTATCCACGGATTCTTTCAGCTGCTCATAGCTCTGCATAAGCTCGGCGCGGTTGTCCGTATTACGGAGCCAGGCCTTGAGTTCCTCGCCGGTGCCCTTCGTGATATAATGGGACACCACCCGGTCGGAGCCGTTTTCGTGCATCATGGTGCGCAAACGGCGGCCGTCCGGCCCGCCGGTGAGATCCTGCTCCACCATAAGGCGGGCTTTATAATCCGTGCCGGGCCAGTCGGCGCTCACGGTGAAGGGGCTGCACCGCCCCGTGGCCGGAATGCGCTCATCGTAGTATTCCAGCATCACTTCCATCGCCCGGCGGACAAAGTCTTTTTTCGTCATGACACGGTCTTTGCGCTCTTTCATATCCGGCACCTCCATGAAAAAATATGGAGCGATTCTACACCCGGAAGCGGAGGAAGTCAAGATAATTTCTTTGCGTTTCAGGGAACCTTTTGACCGCTTCAAACGTGTTATGATCGAGAGCGCTCCACTTTACAGCAGAAAGACGGTGATGACCATTCAGGAACAGGAATTTTACCACGCCATTGAGACCTATGGGGACACGGTGACCCGCATTCTCCTTCTCCGCTGCCGGAATATGGCAGACGCGGAGGACTGCTTTCAGAACGTATTTCTGAAGCTCCTCACCTCCAGGACCGAATTCCGGGAGCCGGAGCATATGAAGGCATGGCTTCTGCGCTGCGCCATCCGGGAGGCGGCGGACATGAACCGGCGCTTCTGGCGCAAAAAGGTGCAGCTCATGGGCGACACGCCCTTTCCCGAGGCGGAAGCACCGAAGAATGACGCTCTGGCCGTATTGGAGGCCCTTCGCGCCCTCCCCGATCACCAACGGGAGGTTCTGTATCTGCGGTGCTTTGAGGGCTATTCCGAACGGGAGACCGCCAGAATTTTGAACATCTCCCCCGGCACGGTGAAATCCCGTCTGAACCGGGCCCGCGCCGCCCTGCAAACAACGCTTTTGGAGGAGCAATTATGAATATGAACGATCTTGAACATATCAAAACACCGGAAAGCTGGAAATCCGGCACAAAAGCCCTTTGGCGCGCCGAAGCACCCAGAAGACATTCCCCCGCGCTCCGCCTGGCCCTGGCCGCGGCCGCTGTTTTCGCGCTTCTCATGGGAACCGCCTTTGCCGCCGCAAAGCTGACAGAATTCAATCCGCCCCAGATTTTTGAAACAAAGGATGAGCTGCTGGCTCAGGCAGGAACCGCCGCCAACGCGGACAGCCCGCTCTACATCTACTTTGAACCGACCGAAACAGACGCCTCCTATGCATATGACCAGATCGTTGGCTTCGCCACTTTCTGGTCCGACAACTGGACAACAAAAAGCCATATTCACGGCGCGACACGGGATATGTGGTTTTCCGGCAAAGCCCTGTATAAGAACATCCAAACCACGGAAGGCCCCTTATGGAGCCGCATGGCCGTGGGCTGGAACGGCAGCATAAACCGGGAACACACCGCCGTAAGCGCTGCGCATTTATCCTCGCTGGAGACGGAATTCGTCCACATGGATGTGAGCTGGCTGGAAGAGAACTATCCCTCCATCCCCTACGGCAACAAATATGCCCGTGTCAGCGGATGGCTGGGCCGTGACTGGGGCGCGGATTATATGGCCGTTTTCCGGAACGACGATGCCTGCTTCCGGCTGAGCTATACCTATGCTGTGGAGGGCGAGGACGGCGAATCCCCCTATCTGGTGCCCGATCTGGTGGAGGAGCTTTATGACAGCATCACCATCCACACCACCCCCACCGGCGTGGAATTTTATATTGTCACCCTGGGCGCACAGGTCTGGGCAAACTGCAACGCGGAGCATTTCTCCCTGTCCCTGGAGGGCGTAAACCTCACCGCCGAAGAGACCATCGAAATTCTGGACAGTCTTGATCTCACCGTTCAGTGGGAGCCGTAAGACGCAAAATCCCCGCGGACGATCTGTCCGCGGGTGATTTGTCAGTTGGTGTTCGTGGCAGTGTCCGCCGGCAAATAAATAACTTCTGCCGCCGTGCCCTTTTTGTATGCGCTGTATTCCATCAAATCCTCATCGCCATAGATCAGAACATAATCCCCACGGCCGTCCTGATTGTAGAAAATGGTGATCTCCTGGCCCACATATTCCGGCGATATGGTCGTGCTGCCTACGTTTGTCATGCGGGTATAGAAGAGCTTCGACATGATGTGATCCCACACCGTTGTGTAAGCCTTGATTTCATATACCGTACCTTCCAGCGGGTTTCCATCCGCGTCAAACCAGTTGCCCCGATAGGGCTGGCTTCTCCAGCTCCGCACCGGCTCCATATAGACCGTGACCGAGCCGTCCCGGTTTTCCACCACACGGATATTGTCCTCGGTGCAGGGCAAAAACCAGCGCCACTGCATAAGGAAAAACGCGGCGGCGATTGCCGCGACCGTGATCACAATGGTCCATATCTTTTTGCGGAAAAGCTTCTTTTTGAGGCTTTTCAGCGGGGCGGCGGCGTCCGCGGGGACGGCGTCCGTTTTGTGCATCTTCTCCCACTCCTTCCGGCAGTCCTCACAGCCCACCAGATGGGAATCTATGTACTCTTTGCTCTCCTGCGTTGTCATCTCCTCCTGATAAAGGGGCAGCAGGTCTTTCACGATGGCGCATTCATTTTTCATTGTCCGATTCCTCCATTTTCTCCCGCAGCGTCTTACGCGCACGGTGATAGGTGACACAGGCCCAGTTGTCGTTTTTGCCGAAAATCTCGCCGATCTGCTTAAAACTCAGCTCCCCCAGGACCCGCAGGGTGAACACTTCTTTATAGGGCTCCGGCAAGTCATGAAGCAGAAGATGCAGGCGCATGGCCTCGCTTTTGTCCAGCACAGCCTGCTCAAAGCCGGCGTCGGGCCGTTCTGTTTCCTCCTCCGGGACTTCCCGCCCCCGCTTGCGGAGATGGGAATAATAGCAGTTTTTGCCGATCTGGCACAGCCAGACCCGCACCTCGCAGTCGCCCCGGAATTTATCGAAGGACTTCATGGCCCGGAAAAAGACCTCGCTGCAAAGTTCCTCCGCCAGATCATCGTCCCGGCACAGGCTTTTCAGATACAGATACACATCGCTGAAATAGGCCCGGTAGATCTTCTCGAATTGCGTCACGCTGTCACCTCCTTCTGTCAATAAGACGGGGAATCGGCGAAAACCTTACAGAAAATTTTGATTTTTTTACTACCCCTCCGTCTGCGGCTGTGCCGCAGACACCTCCCCTGACAAGGGGAGGCAACAAAAAGCACGGACGGCAAATTTTGCCATCCGTGCTTTGCATTTTATCAACTGTATTACACAGCATGACATACACCGTTATTGCAGCGATTAAAACCCATATATCAGCACCGTAAGCATATTGACCAGCAAAAGTCCTATGATAATCAATATGCTACCCGTTCGGACAAATTCTCCTTTTCTCCCTTCGCCGGTGAGAAGAAGATCGGTTGCCGTGCCGCACAATCTGTCCATCCAGCGGTTCACACAATCCAGAGACAGCACGCCCCCCGTGACAACGCTCATAAGCAGTGCAATCAAAAGATAGCTGTCACGATATGTTCCTGACGGAAGCACAAGCAGCATACACAACGTAATGACCCGATGCCCAAGAAATACCGGCAGAGAATTCTTGCCCATTTTTGTCAGGAGAAAAACTTTCCTGTCCGGAACAGCAAGAAACAGCAACGCGATAACCGCAAAGGCTATCAGCAGCAGGCACGCCCGTTGCGCCACATCCGAGATCTCAACATACTTTCCCATCAGCAGCATCGTCCAGGAAAAGTCCCACACACGCTGAAGACAATACACCCCCGCAAGCAGCACGATCATGCCGCAGCAGCCAGCCGCCACAGCGGTTTTTCCGCGTCCGGACAGAAACCGAAGGACTTTTTCCTTATCCAGCTTATATCCGAGGATGAAAAACGGAAAAAAAGCTACAGTTCTTCTTATGGCCAGCAAATTGGTAAACTCCGAAGAGTAACCGATCAGAATGGTTATGACCAGCGACAGGGGAATGATCCCTTTTATCCGGGACAAGGGTTTCACCGCAAGACGCCAGCACACAAGAGACAATATGTACCAAAACGAATATGACGGCGTCAATACCGTTACCCTTTCGCCAAACATAAAAAGAGCAAACAGGCACATGGCTGTATTAAAAACGAGGTAATAGACCATTAGCTTTATGAGAGACCGTTTTCCTCGGGAATCAGCGGACTGGCTCATAAACCCGGAACAAAACACAAAGGCAGGCATATGAAAGGTGTATATAACCGTCGCAATCTCGTCCGCGATGCTGCCATCAAACGCATTTGCATAGGAATATAAAAAATGCGCAAACACGACAAGAAAAATCAAAATTCCTTTGTAATTATCCCAAAACAGACTCCTGCTTTTCACCGCATATGCCTCCTTCTTCATTGCATAACATGAAAAAACGCACGGGTCAACGCGCGTTTTTTAGTGTGTTCAGCTGTACTTCTCCACCAGGGCCACGATGGTGTCCAGGCTGTAGAAGTTCTCGGGCAGGATCTCCCGGGAGGGGATGTCAATGTCCAGATCGTCGTTCAGCTGGTTCACCATGGCCACCACGGCGAAGGAATCGATGATCTTGTCGGCCACCAGGTTGACCTCGTTTTCAAAGTCCACATCGGGGACGACGTCCAGCAGGATCTCCAGAACTTGTTCACGCATTTTCAAATATCCTCCAAAAAGTTATTGATATGATTCAGTTGTTGCCGCGGGCGGCTTTCCGGGCGGCGATGCGGGCCTCGCGGGCGGCCTCGCTGGCGATGAGCTCCTCGGCCTTGTCCAGGATGCCCTTGTCCCGCTCCTTGATGCGCTTGGCGGGGCAGCCCACATACACGCCCCAGGGGTCGCAGTCCCGGGAGATCATGCTCATGGCGCCGAAGGAACAGCCCTCGCCGATATGCACGCCGGGGAGCACCACGCAGTGGGTTGCGATGAGGACATGCTTGTCCAGCACGATGGGGGCCTCCGTCAGATTGCGGAAGCGGGGCGGCACGGTGGGGTTGTTCATATAGGGGCCAACATAGTCATCCGTGATACCATAGAAGGAGCAGTGCGAGGAGATGCCGCAGAAATCGGCGATCTCGATGCTGGACTGGCCGCTGTACAGCTCGCAGTTGGAGCTGATGTGGATGTGGTTTCCGATTTTGATGGTGCCGTTCAGGACGGTGAAGTCATCGATCTCCACATCGTCGCCGATCTCGATCTGGTCGGTGTGATAGATCTTGCAGGTGCGGCAGATGAGCACGCGCTTGCCCAGCTTCTTAAAGCCCATCTCCCGGAGCTCTTTGTTGGAAAAATAATCAATATCCATTCGAAAACCTCCCTCGTTTCAAATCAGATGCTTTTATTTTACTGCGGAGTGTTCAGCGGGTCAAGACGGATGTGCTCCCGGGCCACATGGGCGCCGGTCTTCTCCGACCAGATGACCACCGCGGGCAGATCCCGGCTGAGCAGGAAGGCAAAGCCCTCGTTGATGGAATAGGCGCCGGTGCGGCAGAAGGCCAGAACGTCCCCCAGCGCCGGCTCCGGCATGGAGACCCGGCGGACCAGAACGTCGTTGGGCGTGCAGAGACTGCCGCAGATGCACCAGTCGGCCTCCTCCCCGTCCTTCCCGGTGAGACGGCGGATGTCCGGCACCTGGGTGCCCTTCATCTGGCCGTCGTAGTTCATCTGGTGCAGACCGCCGTCCACGATGGCGTAGTTATAGCCGCAGTTGCTCTTTTTGTCCATAACAGTAGTGAGGTAGCTGCCGCAGGGGGCGGTGTAATACCGGCCCATCTCCACCGTGAGGTGATATTTCTCGCCTATGGCCCGGATGAGGGGGGCGACTTCCTCCAGAAGGGCTTCCTCCGCCCCGTCCGGATCCTCGCCGAAATAGTCGATCCAGAGGCCGGGGCCGTATTCCATCCAGGTCAGTTCGATGCCGGCTTCGTCCCGGATGCGCCGGGCCAGGGCGTCCATTTTGTCCAGCTCCCGGCCGATGAGGGTGGGGCGCTTTTTCAGCGTGCCGGAGAAGTAATGCAGGCCCTTGAACTCGATATGAGGGTATTTTTCATGGTCCTTGGCGATCTCCACGATCAGCTCCTCGTCCATGCCGAACTGGTTATCGGAGGTAAGGCGCATGAGCACGGGGACGGTGATGCCCCGGGCCGCGGCGGCCTGTTCGATGCGCTCCACATGGAGGGGGCTCTCCGCCGTGAAGATGGCAACTTTATCGTCCATGGCCTGCTCGATGCATTCCAGGGTCTTGTTCACGCCGGAGAAGACGATCTTCGTCAGATCCACGCCCGCGTTTTCGCAGACGTTCAGCTCCCCGGGGCTGCAGACCTCCAGCATGTCCAGCTGGGACGGCAGACAGCGGAGCAGGAAGGGATTGGCCTTCATGGAATAGCACAGGCGGACATTTTCCCCAAAGGCCTTTTTTATCATGGCAAGGCGGGCCTCAAACACATCCGCGTCAAAGACATAGAGCGGGGTCTGAAACTCGTTTGCGAGAGAGAGCAGTTTTTCGTTTGTCATGGTTTCATCCTCAAAGCATGGTTTTCAGATAGGGGCGGTCGATCTTGCCGTTGGCGTTCAGGGGCATTTCCTCCAGAACCACCAGCTTCCGGGGCAGCATATAATCCGTGAGCTTCCCCTCCAGGGCGGCGTTCAGATCCCGGAGCTTCAGCCCCTCCCGATCTGTGGTGCAGAAGACGGTGATCCGCTCCCGCTCAGCGTTATACAGCACGCAGGCCCGGCCGATGAAGTCCAGAGCGTTCACCGCCGCTTCGATTTCGCCAAGCTCGATGCGGTAGCCCTTGTATTTGATCTGGCCGTCCGCCCGGGACAGGAACACCAGGTTTCCGTCCTCATCATAGCGGGCCCAGTCTCCGGAGCGGAGAACGCGGCGCATTTCGCCGTCGATTTCCAGATGCAGGAAGGTCTCCGCCGTTTTTTCGGGATTGTTCAGATATTCATCCGCCAGCGCGCCGCTCTCGATGAGGATCTCCCCCTTTTCGGCGGAGATCTTTCCGTCCTCATAGAGCCAGATGCGTGCGTTGGTGAGGGGCTTTCCGATGGGCAGGGCCTCCGGTGTGGGCGTCCCTTTGGGGATGGGATACAGACAGCAGATGCCCGCAAGCTCGGACTGGCCGTAGAGGTTGATGTATTCCAGATCCGGCAGGGCGGTGCGCCAGCCGTCCAGATCCTTGGCGGGGAACACCTCCCCCACGAAGCACACCCGCTTCAGGGTGGTGGGGAGAATGTCCCGGAAGGTGCGCAGGCGGGCCACGATGGCCAATGCCGAGGGCACCCAGGAGATGAAGGTGATCTTCTTCTCGTTCAGATATTCGATCAGCGTCACCGGGAAGATGAATTTTTCCGAGGGGATGATCTCCATCCGGGCGCCGGTCTTCAGCATGAGATAGATATCCTTGGCGGAGGCATCGAAGCAGAAGGGCGTCTGGTTGCCCAGGATCTCCTCCCGGGAGAAATCCAGTTCCTTCTCATAGGCCTCCACAAAATTCATCACCGCGCCGTGGCTCTTGCGGATGCCCTTGGGCTCCCCGGTGGAGCCGGAGGTATAGATGATATACAGCGTGTCCCGCTCCGAGACGGAGACATCGGGCCGGTCGCCGCTCTCGGGGATATCCGCCCCGCCGATGCGGAGATATTCGCAGCCCAGGTCCGCCCCCTCGTATTCCCCGCCGGCAAACCCAAGGATGAGCCTCACCCCCGCGTGGGACAGGATCTTTTTCACCTTGTCTGCCGGGGCGTTGGGATCCAGAGGCACATAGCAGCAGCCGGCGGCGGCGCACCCCAGCATGGCTGCGATCACATCCGCCTTCCGCTGGGCATAGATCCCCACGGCCCGGCCGGTGACGCCACGGGCGCAGAGGGTCTGCCCCAGACCGTATGCCCGGCGGCGCAGCGCATAAAAGGACAGCTCATCCGTCCCATCCGCCACCGCAATGGCATTCGGGAACCGATGGGCTGCGTTTTCCAGATAGTCAAGTATACTCCCCATGGTCACGCTCTTTCTGTGGATTGATACGCCGCGGCACAGCCGCCGCGGACCGCAAGCCAAATCTTTGGCAATATTGATTTTATCCCTTTCACCGCCGGAATGTCAAGTATTCCTTAATTTTACTGGGAAATATATACATTCTTTAGTCTAACATAACAAAATCACAGCAAGTTTACAGAAAACGGTATAAACTGAACGAAATTATAGTTGAATTTGTAACGATTTTGACGTATTCTAATAGATGCTGAATTTATAATTTGGCGGCATTATGCCCTTCGGGCATTCCACGGAGGTAGCACCCTTGAAAAAGACACTCATTCTCATTCTGGCCCTGCTGATGGTGGCGCTTCTTTGCGCCTGCAGCGACGTTGTGGTCTCCATCAACACCGCGGAAACCACCACCGGCGACACCGGCCACGCCTTCAGCATCACCTATGACGGCACCGACGGAAACGTTTACAGCGATTCCCCCGAGGGCTTCTATCAGTCCGGCACAGAGATCACCGCCCACGCCACCGCCGTGGACGGCATGGGCTTCTATTGCTGGACCACCGGCGATTATCTCCAGAACGGCGGCACCGTTGTGAGTTATGACAAGGACTATACCTTCACTCTCACCGGGGAGACCCGGCTTTACGGCAACTACCGCGAGCGGGACACCGCTCTCGTCCTCTATCACGGCAACGGCGGCACCCACGCCCAGACCGGCGAGGAATATTACTGGGACGAGTTCTCTCTGGATTACTTCCTCTATCCCAACACCCTGGCGGACATGAACAACTTTGTCCGGGAGGGCCACACTCTCATCGGCTATAACACCGAGCCTGACGGCTCCGGCGAGTTCTATAACGTGGGCGGCAAGGCCTTTGAGGACACCGACGCCGTCATCCAGCTCTACTGCATGTGGAGCGTCCAGGACCCGGTGGAGGATTTCTCCTTCACTTACAGCAACCGCTACAGCGGCTGGTTCGTCTCCGGATACAACGGCAAGGACACCATCATCTCCCTCCCCTCCGAATACGAGGGTGAGCCCGTGGTGGGTCTGGGTTCCGGCACTTTCACCGGCAACAGCGACATCACCTGCATCGTCTTCCCCTCCTGCATCCGCTATATCGAGGACTACTCCTGCAACGAAATGGAAAGTCTCTACATGGTCTTCATGTATGACTCTCTGGACTATGTCTCCGACAACTGCTTCGACGGCGACACCAGTCTGACCACCGCCTATTTCGGCGCGGCCACCGCCCCCCGCTTCTCCACCTGGATGAACAACCACTCCAAGAAGGTGGAGCTCATGGCCTATTACAAGGACGTATCCCCCAAGATGATCGCCATCGGCGGCTCCTCCACCACCTATGCCCTGAACGCCGAGCAGCTTCAGGAGGCGCTGAACGAGGAATATCTGGTCCTCAACTGCGGCTCCAACGGCGCGAACCTGTTCAACATGACCAGCGAGTGGGCCATGCGCTTCATGAACGAGGGCGATTTCCTGCTCCACATCCCCGAATACAGCTTCTGGCAGCTGGGCGGCGTGGAATGCCGGTGGGAGTCCTTCCGCTCCTTCGAAAGCTGCTACAATGTCTTCAGCTGGGTCCCGGTCTATAAATACACCGAGTTTTTCAACTCCTTCATGGAATATATGGACGCCCGCCGCAACATGACGGAGATGACCTATGAGGATTACACCAGCACCCTGGCCCCCAACGGCTATTACAACAACCAGGGCACGCTGAACGTGGTCACCCGGGCAAACGGCTCCCCTGATTTCTGGAGCGGCCGCAGCATCTATTTCTGCGACAACTGGCTGTATTCCTTCATGGTCTATTACACCAACGTCCAGTACTGGAAGCTGAACAACAAGGGCATCGACTACGCCATGGTGTTCACACCGCTGAACCAGAACTCCCTCTATGACTACCAGACCGACGAGGCCATGGAGGAATTTGAGGCGTATCTGGACACCTATCTGAACGTGGACATCGTCTGCGATCTGCAGGACTATATCTATGGCTTTGAGCCGGAGATCTTCTTCGACGACGACTATCATCTCTGCGCCGAGGGCCGCACCGTATACACATCCATGATCGCTTCGGATCTGAACGATTACTTCGCATCCCCCGATTCCGACGAATCCGGCGACGAATACTACTACAAAGACTCTGACGGCAATCTCGTTCTCGGCGAATGGTAATTTCCCCCGCCTGTACGATCCGGGACATGTTTTTCTGGGAGGTTTAATATGTCACCTATTTTAACAACTCTGATCCTGAGCGCCGTGTCCGGTCTGCTGATCGCGTTGGGGCGGTTTGTAAAGCCCCTGGGACGAGTGTGTGGCGTCCTGTGCGTTCTGTGGCTGGCTGCCGCGCTGCCGGTGTTCTTCTTTCTGAACCTGGGCTGGGAATACGTTATGCTTTTTTATCTGATCTCCGGCGGTCTCGGACTCATCTTCCTGTATGGAGGTAAGCCGGCATGACCTTTAATTCCATTGAATTTCTGATTTTCTTCCCCATCGTAACGATCCTGTTCTTCGTTCTGCCCCACCGCTTCCGCTGGATGATGCTCCTGGTGGCCAGCTATTATTTCTACATGAGCTGGAACCCCTCGCTGGTGTTTCTCATTCTGTTCACCACCGTGGTGTCCTATGGCGCGGCGCTGCTGCTGGAAAAATACGAGGGCAAGAAAAAAGCCCGCAAGGCCTGTCTTGTGATCACGCTGGTGGCCTGTCTGGGCGTGCTGTTCTTCTTCAAATACTTCAACTTCCTCTCCGGCTCCGTCACTGCCCTGCTCCGGGCCTTTACGCTGCCGGTGGACGATTTCTTCCTGGATCTGGTGCTGCCGGTGGGCATCTCCTTCTATACGTTCCAGACCCTGTCCTATGTGATCGACGTATACCGGGGCACCATCCGGGCCGAGCGCCATTTCGGCTATTACGCCCTGTTCGTGTCCTTCTTCCCCCAGCTGGTGGCCGGCCCCATCGAGCGGCCCCAGAATCTTCTGCCCCAGCTGAAGGCGGAGCACCGCTTCAGCCAGGAGAATCTGGTGGAGGGTCTCAAGATCATGCTGGCGGGCTTCTTCAAGAAAGTGGTCATCGCCGACCAACTGGCCACCTATGTGGTCGCCGTTTACGGCAACCCCGCGGAGGCCACCGCCCCGGCCATCATCCTGGCCACCGTGATGTTCACCTTCCAGGTCTACTGCGACTTCTCCGGCTATACGGACATCGCCGTGGGCTGCGCCCGGATCATGGACATCAAGCTCATGCAGAACTTCCATCTGCCCTATTCCTCCCGCAGCATCCATGAATTCTGGTCCCGCTGGCACATCAGTCTTTCCAGCTGGTTCCAGGACTACATATTCTATCCTCTGGCCATGAACAAGAAGCTGGGCCGCTTTTCCCGGAAGCTGGGCAAAAAGCTGAACAACCGCTCCATCGGCATCATGATGCCCCAGTGCGTGGCGCTGTTCATCACCTTCGTCCTCTCCGGTCTGTGGCACGGCGCCGCATGGACCTTCGTCCTCTGGGGCGCGCTTCACGGCTTCTATCAGGTGGTGGAGCGGATCACGGAAAAAGGCCGCAAAAAAATGTGGGACAAGCTCCATGTGAACCGGGACAGCAAGCTCTTTGCCTTCTGGCAGATGTCTGTGGTGTTCATTCTCTGCAACTTTGCCATCATCTTCTTCCGGGCTAATTCCGTTTCCGATCTGGGCATTCTGCTCCACAATCTCTTCACCAACTGGAAGTTCAGCAACACGCTGGCGCTTCTGGATATGGACGAGCTCGGTCTTTTCACCGCCGCTGTCAGCATCGCGGTCATGGGTCTTGTGGACCGCATTCTGGTTCAGGGCTGGCCTGTGCGGCTGCCCCGGAAGGGCGGCACGCTCCTGAAGGTATCCACCGCCGCGTTCCTGGCGCTGGCCGTTATGGCCGCATGGCTTGCTCTGCTGGCCGGCGACGGCGCCGCCGCCTTCATCTATTTCCAGTTCTAAGGAGGGCGACATGAACAAAACACTGACTATCATCATTGCCTGCCTTCTCCTCCTCGTCATGGGCTTCTCCCTCATCTTCACCGCGGTGCTCATGATGCCCGAGCAGTTCGACGAGCTGTATCTGGGCGAGCTGGCGGACAAATACGCCCGGCTCCGCAGTCTCAGCGATGAAAACAAGATCATCGTGGTGGGCGGCTCCAGCGTGGCCTTCGGCATCAACTCTCAGGTCATGGAGAAATACCTGGGTCTGCCGGTGGTGAACTTCGGCCTTTACGGCCCTCTGGGCACCACCATCATGATGGACCTCACCCGGGGACACATCCGGGAAGGGGACATCATCGTTCTGGCACCGGAGACGGACGAGCAGACCATGTCCATGACCTTCAACGGCGAGGGTTTTTGGGAGTCCTGCGACAGCGACTTCACCATGCTCCTCAAGGTCCGCTTCCACAACTGGGACGATATGCTGGGCAGCTTCTGGGTCTACGCCCTGAAAAAGCTCCAGTTCTTCCGCCTTGGCAAGGCCCAGCCCGACGGCGTCTATGACCACGACTCCTTCGACGAATACGGCGACGTGATCTATGAGCGCACGGGCACCATCATGGCCGACGGCTATGACCCCACCGTGCCCATCGATCTCACGGCCTCCGTCGTGGAGCAGGAATGGCTCGACTATGTGAACGACTACATCGACTACTGCGAGAGCCGGGGCGCCACGGTGTATTACTCCTGGCCCCCCATGAACGAGCTTGGCATCGTGCAGGAGGACGAGGCGGAGATTCTGGAATTCGCCACCTTCATCCGGGAAAACATCCACTGCACCATGATCTCCGACATCAGCGACTACATCCTGGACGCCGGCTATTTCTATGACACCAACTACCACGTGAACGACGTGGGCGTGTATGTCCACACCGCGAACCTCATCCAGGATCTGGAGAACGTCATCGGCGACGGCGACTATATCCCCATCGAGCGCCCCGCGCCTCCCGAATGGATCCA
>CAZQFN010000014.1:0-22057 GCA_964592685.1 uncultured Oscillospiraceae bacterium
CCGCCGGTTGCGGACGCATCTGGAAGTGGAGTTTGAGAAACGGCAGAACCGTCAGATATTTTGGGATAATCTGGCTCTGTTTTGTTATCCGGAAGAATACCGGCTGGGAATCTATCCCATCCAAGGCGGGCAGATATTGGAGATAGACAGTCTGGAAGAACTGATACGGGAGGATGCGTCCTATGCCGTATACGGGGAGGGACAGCATGAATAAACAAACTGCAAAGAGCCGAGGTAAAATTGACTGGATGATCACGCTGGTGCCTCTGGGCATTGTGGTGGTCCTGTGCGTCCTGTTCTTTTTCCTGCCGGAACGTTCCAACGAAGTTCTCGGTCAGATCCGGTTCTTCTTCGGGGATACCTTCGGCACATATTATCTTGTCATCGGACTGGGGATATTTATCCTGTCTCTGTATATTGCGCTGTCCAAATATGGAAACGTCGTTCTGGGAGATCCCGGTGAGAAGCCGAAATACTCTTTCTTTGCCTGGGGCGCCATGATGTTTACCTGCGGTCTGGCGGCGGATATATTGTTCTATTCCTTCTCGGAGTGGGTCATGTATGCTGCCGATCC
Organism: uncultured Oscillospiraceae bacterium; assembly: GCA_964592685.1. Classification (GTDB taxonomy): domain Bacteria; phylum Bacillota; class Clostridia; order Oscillospirales; family Oscillospiraceae; genus CAJOIG01. Next base: position 575 of record CAZQFN010000014.1, read on the forward strand.
GCATATTGCCGAAATGGGCGGCATCCTGGACTGGGCAGGCGTTTATCCTGTCTTCCATTGGAGCTTTATCCCCTGGGGATTCTATCTCACGCTGGCAGTGTCCTTCGGCTTTATGCTCCATGTCCGCAAGCGGGAACGCCAGAAATATTCGGAAGCCTGCCGCCCGATCCTGGGCCGGCATACGGACGGCTTTGCCGGCCGGGTCATTGACCTTCTGGCGGTGTTTGCCCTGCTGGCGGGAACGGCAACCACCTTTGGTGTGGCGACGCCTCTCATGGCCGGGATCATAAATGAGCTGTTTGGTCTGTCGCTGAACCGCGCATTGCTGACCATAATCATTCTGCTGGTGACCTGCTTTGTATATACATATTCGCTCCTGAAGGGCTTTAAGGGCATCAGCTGGCTGGCAAATGCCTGCATTTACATGTTTTTTGGTCTTCTGGCGTATGTGCTTGTATTTGGCGGACAGGCCCGGTTCATCATCGATATGGGCGTGTCCTCCCTGGGACGGATGGTGCAGAACTTTTTTGAACTGTCCACCTATACCGATCCCATGCGCACCACCTCTTTCCCCCAGAACTGGACCATCTATTACTGGGCCTACTGGATGGTATGGTGCGTGGCGGCGCCGTTCTTTATCGGCAGTATCTCCCGGGGTCGTACCATTCGTCAGACCATTCTGGGCGGCTATGTCTTTGGCGTTGGCTCCACCATCGTCAGCTTCATCGTCCTGGGGAACTACTCCATGGGTCTGCAGGCGGCCGGGGCGGCGGATTTTATTGCTGTTTATCAGCAGACCGGCGACCTGTATGACCTCATTATCTCCATCATCCGCACACTGCCGGGTGCACCCTTTGTGTTTGCCCTGGTGCTGGTGACTATGGTTGCGTTTTATGCGACTTCCTTTGACTCCATCGCCCTTACGGCCTCCTGCTACAGCTATCACCGGCTGGAGGAGGGAGAGATGCCGCATAAGCTTATCCAACTGGTGTGGTGCATTCTGCTGATCCTGCTTCCCATTGCGCTGGTGTTTGCCGAAAGCTCCATGAACTGTCTTCAGTCTGTGAGTATTGTGGCCGCCTTCCCCATTGCGGCGGTGATCGTGCTGATCGTGGCCAGTTTCCTCAAGGATGCAAAAGCCTATATGCGGGAGAATGAGTGATCCAATTGCATGTTAGAGCCGGACGGGAGCAAACCCGTCCGGCTCTTGTGAAACACTAAACTTTTAGGAGTTATTTACAAATGGCGAAATTGCCATTATAATGACAATTGAGGCGTTATGCCCGATAGATTTGTTTTTAATTTTTGATATACGGAGGTACAGTCCCATGAACAGAGAACCTGTCATCGTAGCCTATGGCCGCAGCCCCTGCTGCCGCGCCCGCAAGGGTGGCCTGGCCCAGATGCACCCCATTGAGTATTCCGCCCAGACCCTGAAGGGCGTTCTGGCCAAGATCCCCCAGCTGGATCCCGCGAAGATCGACGACATGATCGTCGGCTGCGCTTCTCCCACCAATGAGATGAGCATGAACGTCTCCCGTCTGATCGTCAACCGCGCCGAGCTTCCCGAGTCCGTCTGCGGCCAGACCATCAACCGCTTCTGCTCCTCCGGTCTGCAGGCCATTGCCACCGCTGCCAACGCCATTCTGGCCGGCCAGATGAACTGCGTCGTCGCCGGCGGTGTGGAGTGCATGTCCAAGTGCTTCGCTCCCTATCCCGAAGAGCAGAAGGACCCCTGGTTCGACGAGAACTACATCGGCGGCTATATGACCATGGGCGAGACCGCTGAGCGTGTTGTGGAGCGCTATGGCATCTCCCGCGAGCGCATGGAGGAGATGGCTCTCCGCAGCCACACCCTCGCTGCCAAGGCCCGCAAGGCCGGCAAGCTGAACAAGTGCATCATCCCCATCGTGGATCAGGATGGCAACATCGTGGAATACGATGACGGCGTTCTGGCCGATATGGATGGCAACATGAAGACCAGCATGGAGAAGATGGCTTCCATGAAGCCCTGCTTCCGTTCTGAGGGTACCGTTACCGCCGCCACTTCCTCCCAGACCACCGATGCCGCCGCTTTCGTGGTCATCATGGCCGCCGGCATGGCTGAGGAGCTGGGTCTCAAGCCCATCGCCCGTCTGAAGGGCTTTGCCGTGGCCGGCTGCGACGCTACCGTCATGGGCATCGGCCCCATCTACGCCGTTCCCAAGGTCATGGCCCAGACCGGTCTGACCGTGAACGATATGGACATCATCGAGATCAACGAGGCCTTCGCCTCCCAGTCTCTCGCCTGCATCGACACCCTGGGTCTGCCCATGGAGAAGGTTAACCCCTACGGCGGTGCTATGGCTCTGGGTCATCCCATGGGCGCCACCGGCGCGTTCCTCACCATGAAGGCTCTGGATTATCTCCAGGACCCCGAAACCGCCGGCAAGTATGCTCTGGTCACCATGTGCATCGGCGGCGGCATGGGTGCCGCCGGCATCTTCGAGCTGCTGTAATCTGAATCTTAAACCAAAAAACACCGTGGAATTTCCACGGTGTTTTTTCTATGCCCATGCACGCAAAGGGACTTTTTCCGTGATATTATAGATGAAAGCTTTCAAAGGTGGTGACAGGATGGCGAAACCCGTTTTGGTCGAGGATGAATGGCTCCGGGCTATGTGTCTTGGAAGTCAGCAGGCGCTGGAATGCGTCATTGACTGCTATACAGCCTATGTGGGCACGATCGTCTGGAACATTGTCCGGGACCGGCTGGCCCTGTCGGATGCAGAGGAAATCGTATCGGATGTATTTAAAACCCTGTGGTTCAGTGCGGATAAGGTACGGCCGGGGAAGCTGAAAGGCTATCTGGCTGTGGTTGCCCGTCGGAGCGCCATCAATGCGCTCCGGCGCGGGAAGCGGGAAATACCGCTGGAGGATGATGTGGTGCGGATTCCCGTCGCCGGACCGGAAGATGAATCCATCCGCCGGGAGGAATATGAGGCCCTGCGGCAAACTGTGGACGGGATGCCGGAGCCGGAGCGCACGATATTTATTCGGCACTATTACTTCTGCCAGACGACAGCCGTCATTGCAAAGGAAATGGGGCTCAATGTCAACACCGTTCAATCCAAGCTGCGGCGTGGCCGGGAAAATTTGCGCCGCAAGCTTACGGAAGGAGGCTATTTCATTGGATAAGAGAATATCAGATATCTTTGATTACGGCGATGAAATAGTCATTGTCACAGAGCAGGACGAAATATTCGATCCTGCCCGAATCAAGGAGTTGACCATGAAAAAAATAAATACCGGTGTTGCAGACACCAACATCCAGAAAACCATAAAGAAAGTGCGGCCAGCATATCGGACGGTTATAATTGCTGCTGTCATCGCTGTGCTGATGATCGGCACGGCCCTGGCAGTATCCTATTCGTCCTGGAGCGCAGGGCTGCAAAACCTCCTGAACCTCTCGGAGGAACAGGCAGTCTCGCTGGAGGGCTCCGATCTGGTAAAACATCCGGCGGCATCGGATACCCATGAGGGTGTTACTATTTCTGTTGAGCAAGCCGTTGCCGACGAAAAAAGCGCCTATCTTGCTCTGCGTGTAGAAGGACAGGATATTCCCCTAATAACGGATCTTGACTATGGCGAAACTCTTGTTACCATTGATGGCGAGCGGGCATCGGGCTGGTCTGTCCGTGTGTACGATGATCTGCATTGGAACGGCGAGCAGTATGTCTACAGCGACGGAACAGCCGCATCTCTGGGCGAGGGACGCATCGTGCGGGAGGATGGCTCCGTGGAGATCGATATGGGGTTGAATAGCCTGGGAATGACGGAGTCTCTGATCGGAAAAGAAATCACGGTAACCATTGATTCACTTACCCTCGAGCAGGGAACGAAGGAAACCACCATCGAAGGTCCCTGGGTCCTGACATGGACGGCGGAAGGCTCCGATGTCAGCCGCACATGGGAATTCAGCGCAGAGCTTAGCTATGGTATCACTCTTAAAAGTGTGACGCTTTCTCCCCTTTCTGTCCACATTGAATACGAATATCCGCCCCTCACCATCGTGGATGACCGCGCTTATGACCAGGAAGGCCGGGAACTTTTGGAGGAAGAGCCCGTGTTCCTGTATCAGATCCTTATGAAGGACGGTACGGTATACACCGGCATCCTTGGCGGCGGGACTTCTGGCCCGGATGTGGATGATCCCGGCGATCTGGAAAACGGATTTATGTATGTTGTCGATATGTCCCTGGGCCATGTTCTTGACCCGGATGAGGTGGAGGCATTGGTATTCCGGGAGGCCGGGACCGGCGACGGACAGTATGGCGGGATCGATGTCTTCTACACCATCAGCCTAAGCGAGGAATAAATCATACTGTACGGGGCAGCACCGCTGCCCCGTCTTTGTGTCCTTTTGCGTTCTTTGGTTGCAATCCCCAAAGATTCCCGCTATAATCAAAGCACGCTGATAAAGGAGAAGTTCCTATGACCTGGATATACGATCTCATACTGGTTCTCATCTTCGTGTTTCTCATCCTCCGCGGATGGCGGCAGGGCGTAATGGCCACGCTGCTGCGGCTTTTGGGCTGGGTAGTGGCGGTTTTTGTGATCATTGGCTGGGCGGAGCCCTGGGCGGAAAGCGTCTATGATTCCGTGCTGGAAAAACCGGTGATGGCGGCGGTGTCTGCGGCCATTCCCGCAGATGCTGTCTCCGCCATGAACAACACAGCGGACGCGGTGGAAAGTTTGCAGGGCGTTCTGGATGAACTCTCCGGCATTCTGGGTGGCCGGGAGATCGACGCATCTTCCGCCGATGCCATCGTTGTCATGCTGCGGCAGGATGGGGCCAGTTTGGCGGAGGCCATCACCCAGACGGTGCTGGAGCCGGTGCTGCTGGGTGTTTTGCAGGCGGTCATATCCCTGGGTATCCTTGTGGTGTGCCTGTTTGTGTTCCGTTTCCTGTCCCGTCTGTCGGCCCATGGAAGCCGCGGCCGGGGGATTCTGGGAAAGGTGAACAAGATACTGGGCGGTGTTCTGGGGGCGGTGGAGAGCTTGGCGGTGTCCTATGTGTATGCATTCCTTCTCTCCGCACTGGCCAGTGCTCTGACGGTGGAATGGCTGACAGCTGCCATTTTGGAGGGAACCGCCCTGGTGAGTCTTTTGCTGTAAAGAAAACAGAAAAATCAAAAAGGAGAAGCGGATATCCGCTTCTCCTTTTTGGCTGGTGCTGATCAGTCGATGCCGCCGAAGCCTCCGGGAGGCTCCTCGCCGGGGGCGAGATCCGCGGGGGGATCGGGGGGCATGGAACCGTCGGCCATGTTCATGGCTTCGCCGGAGGCGTCCGCTGCGGCGGGGGCCACGGTGACGGTGCCGTCGGCGTTTTCGGTGACGGTGCCGTTCACGGTGGAGGTGGCATCCACGTCAAGGCCGGCGATGGTGCTCTCGGCGGTGACGTTCCAGACGGAGCCGTTGGTGAGGGTTACATACACGCCGTGGGCAGTGGCATAAGAGGCGTCCAGAGCGTAGTCGGTGAAGCCCTCGGCCGCGGCGACCTCATTCCAGTGGTCGCAGTCGTAGTCGTTCACGGCGCCGGTGATGGTGGCGGCGTTGAGGGTGATGTACATGTCGCGCTGGTAGTCCTCGTGGATCACATCGCCGGAGACTTCCATGTCGGTCATGTTCACCACGATGCCGGGGTACTGCTCGCCGTCGGGAACGGCGTTCATGAACATGGTGTCGTTGTTATAGACGCTGTGGATGATGGCACCGGTGCCGCCCTCAGCGGGGATGATCTGGCTGTTCACAAGATCGATCACGGTGTTGGTGCTCTTGATGAGGATGACAGAGCCGGCGGTGTGGTCGATGTAGGCCTGCTTCTGAGCGTCATAGACGATGCCCATGTCGATGGCAAGATCAGTCTCCAGAACGGAGCCGTTCACGGTGACGGGGGTGGAGTACAGGGGGAGCTCCTCCTGGGAGTAGCCCTCATATTCCCAATAGGGGGGCAGGTTCACGGAGTGGATCATGATGGCGTTGCGGCCGCCCAGAATGGTGCTGCCCAGGGTCTTGTCGGCCTGGAGAGCCATGTCGGCCTCGGTGAGGTACTTGGCCATGTCGGGATCGGCTTCGCCGTCGGCGATGGTGCCGATGATGACCTTACCGTAGGTGCCGGAGATGATGCCGATCTCGGCGGCCTGGATGAGGGAACCGTAGCTCAGAAGGTTGCAGAACAGGTCGGAATAAGCGCCGTAGCCGCCTTCGGTGGTGATGGCGTCGGAGCCGTAGGCATACAGAGACAGCTCTTTTTCACCCTCGGCCTGGGCGGGGACAGCGCCGTCTGTGGACAGAGCGGCCCAGTTCTGAGAGGTGATGTCGGAGTTGATGTAGTAGGCCTGGGACTGACCGAGGGCCAGGGTGGTGCGGATGTTGCCGGCCACCAGGAGGTTTCCGGGATTGCCGGTGAGAGGCGCAGTCTCGGCGGTGGTGGTGCCGGAGACGGAGGAATTCTTCACCACGACTACGGAGGTGCCGGAGTGCTGGATGGCGGAGCCATCCACGGCCTCGATGGTCTCGCCGTCGATGATGCGCTCGCCGGTGGAGAGGTTGATGGTGTCAGCGTTGGTGGTGGTGGAGGTGATGCCGCCGGTGAGGTCGGAAGAACTCTCGCCGGATGCTTCGCCGGAGGCAAAAGCGCCGCAGCCGAGGCTCATTACCAGAGCCAGGCAAAGCAGCATGGACAGAAGTTTTTTCATGTGTGCGCTCCTTTTCTCAGATTTGCCAACATTATAACATGATGTTGGCGGGAAAGGAACATTAAATTAACGTTAAGAACAGCGTCCCCGGTGTCGGAGACGCTGTTCTTGAAACGGTATGTTATTCCAGGCCCGGCTCGGTAAGCCGATGGGGATCCAGCGTGCGGAGAAGCGTGGCCTCGTCCAGAAGACCATCGCGGAGCACGATGTCTCTCACGGGAATGCCGGTGTCCAGCGCCTGATGGGCGATGCGGGAGGCTTCCTTATAGCCGATATAGGGGGTGAGGGCGGTCACAATGCCAACGCTGCTGTCCACAAGCTGGCGGCAATGATCGGTGTTTGCCGTGATGCCTTTTATGCAGAAATGCGTGAGAGAGTCGATGGCGCCGGCGAGTGTGCGGAAAGATTCAAACAGCTGATAGAAAATCACGGGGCCAAAGGCATTGAGCTCCAGCTGGCCGGCCTGGGCGGCAATGGAGATGGTGACATCGTGGCCCATGACCAGAAAGGCGGCCTGGTTCACGATCTCCGGGATGACGGGGTTGATTTTTCCCGGCATGATGGAAGATCCGTTCTGGCGGGAAGGAAGGGCGATCTCTCCAATACCGGTGCGGGGGCCGCTGGACATAAGGCGAAGATCGCTTGCGATCTTGGATAGATTGACTGCGCAGGACTTCAGCGCGCCGGAGACTTCGGTGAAACCGTCGATGTTTTGAGTGGCGTCAAAGAGGTCGGAGGCCTGCACCAGTTCCTCGCCGGAAAGATAGGAGAGTGTCGGACATATGTTTTCGAAATAGGCCAGGGGGACGGTGATGCCGGTGCCGATGGCGGTGGCGCCCATGTTGATGATGCGCATGGCGGAAAGGCTTTCCTCAATGCGGCGGATGTCACGGCGGATGGCGGTGGCAAAAGCCTGGAAAGACTGTCCCAGCCGCATGGGTACGGCGTCCTGCATTTGGGTGCGGCCCATTTTGAGGATGTTGTCAAACTCGCGGGCTTTTTCTTCCAGCGCGGATGCCAACTCTTCCAGACAGAGCATAAGCTCCTTTGCCAGGACCAGTGTGGTCAGTTTGGCGGCGGTGGGAACTACGTCGTTTGTGGACTGGGCCATGTTTACGTGGTCATTGGGGTGGACAATGGAATAATCGCCCAGTGTGCCGCCGAGATGCTCGATGGCGATATTTGCCACAACCTCGTTCACATTCATGTTGGCGGAGGTACCGGCGCCGCCCTGCATGGCGTCAATAAAAAAGTCTTTTTTGTGCTCGTCGGCCAGAATCTGATCGCAGGCCCAGACGATGGCGTCGGCTTTGTCCGGAGGCAGAAAACCGGCGCTTTTGTTGACCTGAGCGGCGGCTTTTTTTATGAGAGCGATCTGCTGCACAAAGAGAAAGTCCATGGCATGACCGGTGATGGGAAAATTCTCCTGAGCACGGAGAGTGTGGATCCCATAATACGCGTTTGCGGGAACGGGAAGGGACCCGACCGAATCGTGTTCTATGCGGTATGTTTTTTCCATGATAGTATCCTTCGTTTTGTGTGGTCGTTTTCCGCGTCATTGTAGCACGAATGGCCATTAAAAGCAAATGAACAAGCTGTTAGGATTCTGGCGATTGACGGGGCGTGAGGAAAAAGCTATAATAAGATATTATATGTAACTATGGCACATCACAGACGGAGGACGACCATAATGATCACAAATGTGCTGGACTATCTGGACGCATCCGCGTCCCGGTTTCCCGATAAGATCGCTTTTGGCGACGATAAGACCACGCTGACATTCTCGGAACTGCAGGATAAGGCCCGCCGCGGCGGCACTTATCTGGCGTCCCGCATCCCCATGAACAGTCCCGTGGCGGTGTTTATGGAGAAAACGCCGGAGTGCCTGGCGGCATTCTTTGCGGCGGTCAGCGCGGGCTGCTTCTATGTTCCGCTGGACACCAAAATGCCCGCTGACCGTGTGAAGCTCATTTTTGACACGCTTCATCCCGCCTTTGTGTTCTATGACGCGAAGAACGAGTCCACGGCCAAGGCTGTGGCCGGGGATGCCCAGACGGCTCTGTTCGCGGACGCCTGCGAGACCGAGCCCGATAATGCTGTTCTTCAGTCCATCCGGGATACCCATGTGGATACCGATCTTCTCTATGTGCTGTTCACCAGCGGCTCCACCGGCGTGCCCAAGGGCGTGACCATCAGCCACCGGAGCATGGTGGACTATGCGGACTGGCTCCATGAGGCGCTGGATATCGACGAGAATTCCGTCCTGGGCAACCAGGCGCCCTTTGTGTTCGATAACTCCACTCTGGACATTTACAGCACGCTGAAAAACGGCGCCACGACCTGGATCATCCCCAGAAAATGTTTCTCGTTCCACAAAACGATGATGCAGTTTATTGCCGAGCATGAGATCAACACCATCTTCTTTGTGCCCTCGGCCCTGATCGCCATCGCCAACTCCGGCATTCTGGATATCACCCAGCCCACCACGCTGGAGCGGGTCTATTTCTGCGGCGAGGTCATGCCCAACCGCCAGTTGAATATGTGGCGGCGCGCCCTGCCCAATGCCAAGTTCTGCAATATGTACGGGCCCACGGAGATCACCGATGTTTGCTCCTATTACATCGTGGATCGGGCGTTTGAGGACAATGATCCTCTGCCCATCGGAAAGCCCTGCCGCAACACTCGCATCCTTATTCTTACGGATGAAAACAAGCCTGCGGCCGTGGGGGAGACCGGTGAGATCTGCATCCTTGGCACCTGCCTGTCCATGGGCTATTACAACAATCCCCAGCAGACCGAAAAGGTCTTTGTCCAGAACCCTCTGAACACCGCCTTTGTGGAGCGCATGTACCGCACCGGCGACCTGGGCCACTGGAACGAGCGGGGGGAGATCATGTTCCAGGGACGCAAGGACTTCCAGATCAAGCACCAGGGCTGCTACCGCATCGAGCTGGGCGAGATCGAGACCGCTCTTCTGGCGGTGCCTTCCGTCTCCAACGGCTGCTGCCTGTTCGACGCGGAGAAGGACGAGATCGTCTGCGTCTATATAGGCTCCGAGGATGAGACCGCCCTGGCCAGACAGCTGAAAGTGAAGCTGCCCACTTATATGATGCCCAACCGCTATGTGCAGCTGGACCGCCTGCCCATGACCATCAACGACAAAATCGACCGGGTCACCCTGAAAAAGACCCACATCGGGTAAGACTATGGAACTGTATCACGGCTCTCCCGCGGATATGACCGGCCGGGAGGATAAAGAACTTCGCACCTACCGCCTGTTGGATGACCTGGGCATCGCCTTTGACCGCACGGACCATCCCGAAGAACCCGCCACCACCATGGAGGCCTGCGCGAAGGTGGATGCGGCCTTGGGCGTAAATATCTGCAAGAATCTCTTTCTCTGCAACCGTCAGAAGACGGCCTTTTATCTTCTGGTCATGCCGGGGGATAAGCCTTTCAAGACCAAGGAGCTCTCCGGTCAGCTTGGTGTGGCCCGGCTGTCCTTTGCGGGACCGGAGCATATGGAGGAACTGCTGGATATCCTGCCCGGCAGTGTGTCCGTTATGGGCCTTGCGAACGACCGGGAAAATCGTGTCCGTCTTCTGGTGGATGAGGAGCTTCTGGAAGCGGAGTGGTTCGGCTGCCACCCCTGTGTGAATACCAGCTCCATCCGACTGAAAACAAAGGATGTGCTGGAGGTTTTTCTCCCCGCCGTCAAACACGATTACACCACCGTGCACCTTGTGGGTGAGGAATAATTGAATACGCTGTTGCCCCGGGCGGTTCATTCATCCGCCCGGGGTTTTTGCGGCCGGAGAGAAAGTTTCAGAAATTTATATTAAAAAATTGATGTAATTTTCAGTTGAATGTGATATAGTGTGGGCAGATATGCCTTTTAGATGAAAAGGAGGGTCTTTCATGCCCATTACTGCAGAAGAGAAGAAGGAGCTTCTGGCCATTGCCAAGGAGCTTCGGCTGACGGTCATCGATGTGATGACCTGGTCCGGTGGTGCCCATGTGGGCGGTTCGCTGAGCTGTCTGGATATGCTGACGGCGCTGTATTTCAAATATCTCAAGATCGATCCCCGGAATCCCGATTGGCCCGAGCGTGACCGGTTTATCCTCTCCAAGGGCCATGCAGCCGCGGGCTATATCCCCGTGCTGTCCAAGCGGGGATATTTCCCCCATGAGGAACTGAAGACTTTCAACCACTTCGGCAGTCCCTTTGCCATGCATCCGGACTGCAACAAGGTGGTGGGCTGCGATGTGTCCGCCGGCTCCCTGGGCCACGGCCTTCCCATCGCCTTCGGCATGGGCCTTGGTTTCCGCTATCAGAATCAGCCCAACAAGACCGTATGTCTCATGGGTGACGGTGAATGCTGCGAGGGCAGTATCTGGGAGGCGGCCATGGCCATCGCCCACTATAATCTCACGAATGTCATCCCCATCGTGGACCGTAACAAGCTTATGATCGACGGTACCACCGAGAAGATCATGGCACTGGAGCCCTTTGCCGATAAGTGGCGCGCCTTTGGATTCGAGGTCATCGAGATCGACGGCCACGACTTTGATCAGATCTGCGACGCGCTGGACAAGGCCTGGAGCGCCAAGGAAAAGCCCGTGATGATCCTGGCAAACACCGTCAAGGGCAAGGGTGTTGATTTCATGGAGAACCAGCTGGCGTATCACTATGCCTCCGGCGACTCCGTAATGTGCGAAAAAGCGAAAGCCTCCATCGAGGCTTCCTACAAGGAGGTGTAATCATGGCTGTGACCGGAACCAGCTGGACCTGCTACGATTCCAGCACCATGACCAGCCGCGAGATCTATGGCCGTACCCTGGCAGAGCTTGCCAAGAGCGACGACCGCATCGTGGCGCTGACGGCGGATCTTGAAAAATCCACCGCCCTGAATAAATTCGGCGAGGTGTTCCCCGAACGCGTGTTCAACGTGGGCATCGCGGAGCAGAATCTCATGGGTGCAGCCGCGGGTATGGCCAAAACGGGCCTCATCCCCTTTGCCTCCACCTTTGCCATCTTTGCCTGCATGCGCGGCGGCGAGCAGATCCGCACGGATATCGCCTATCAGAATCTGCCTGTGAAGATCATCGCTACCCACGCCGGCATCAGCTTCGGCCACGCCGGCACCACCCACCATTGCACCGAGGACTTTGCTATCATGCGGGCCATCCCCAACATGACGGTTATCTGCCCGGCGGACGGCATCGAGACTTCCCGGGCCGTGCGCGCCTGCATGGAGATCAACGGCCCTGTGTATATGCGCATCGGCCGCGGCTTTGAGCCTCCCTGCTATGAGAATGAGGAATACGATTTTGAAATCGGCAAGGCCGTCACCATGCGGGAGGGCAAGGATCTGACCATCATTGCCTGCGGCATCGCCGTGCTGCAGAGCCTCAATGCCGCCAAGACCCTGGCGGAGGAGGGCATCGATGTGCGCGTGGTGAATATGCACACCATCAAGCCTCTGGACCGCGAAGCGGTCATCGCCGCCGCGAAAGAGACCGGCAAGGTTCTGGTCATCGAAGAACACAATGTTCTTGGCGGCCTGGGCGACGCGGTGGCCTCCGTCATCGCGGAGGAGGGCATCGCCTGTGATTTCAGGAAGCACGGCCTTCAGGACTGCTTCTCCGTCATTGGCTATGCCGAGGATCTCTACGCTCACTACGGTCTGGATGCCAACGGTATCGCAGACCGGGTGCGGCTCATGATGGGCATCGAGCCCAACGACGACGATAACTGGGAGGACGAATGATATGGCGACCCATGAAGATATCGTAACCGCAAAAATCTTTATGAACGCGGCTTTCCCCGTGCTGCAGGTCCTGATGAACGAGGATCCCAAGCTTGCGCCCAAGGCCGGGAAATTCAACCATACCATCCAGTTCGGCGCGAAAAACGGCGGTGAACTGCTGTGCTGCCATCTGATCTTCCGGGATGGGCATCTGGATGTGGTCCAGGGGCCTGCGGAAAAGGCGGATGTGACCATGACCTTTTCCTCCGTGGAAAAGATGAATGCTCTCCTGAAAGGAACCGGCATGAATCTGCCCGCCATCAAAGGCAATCTCATCGTGGCCCTGGATTTTTTGCTCAACTACCTTATGGGTCTGAAGATCATGACCAAGGAGCCCGCTTCCGAGATCGAGAAATATCTCAAGGTCAAGTGCTCCCTGTATATGATCTGCCGCGCCATGAGCACCTATAACAAGCTGGGCGATCCCGATTTTCACGAGTTCTGCCAGCGCCAGCCGGACCGTATCTATCAGTTCCGGGTGGAGGATGAGACCGGTGAGGCTAAAATCGCCTGCTATCTGCGGGTGTGCCAGGGTAAGTCCAAGTCCGGCCACGGCATCTATGAAAAGCGCAGCCCCTTCGTTCTTTTCCGCTTCACCAGCGTGGACGGTGCGCTCAAGATCCTCAACAAAGAGGTGGAGTTTGTCGCCGGTGCGGAGCAGGGGCTGGTGGAAACTGTGGGCAGCCCCGAATATGCCTGCTATCTCAACGACTATATGGCCATCATTCAGGCTATGGTGACCTGATATCCTTTCTGTATTCTGCCTTCCCTATGGAGACGCCTTATGGATAAACTCTACATTGTCTACAATCGAATAGCCCACGGCTTTTTTGCCGCCTTTAAGGCTATGTTTCACTGGCGGCAGCCGGTGATGGTCCAGGGAGAGGGGGTCATTTCCCGCCTTCCGGAGCTTCTCCGGGCCAGCAAGGCCAAGCATCCCATGCTGGTGACAGACCCCTTCCTGCGGGACGCGCTGGCTCCCCGGGTGGAGGCCATTCTGCAGGAGGCGGGGGTTAAATACACGCTCTTTTCCGATGTGCCGCCCAATCCGCTGGTATCCACCTGTGAAAAGGCGAAGGAATTATTCAAGGCTGATGGATGCGACAGCTTCATCGCCCTTGGCGGCGGTGCCCCCATGGATACCGCCAAGGCGGCGGGCGCTCTCATTGCCAATAAATACCGCACGCTTACCCAGATGAACGGCATTCTGAAGGTGGGTTGGAAAATCCCGCCCCTTATTGCCATCCCCACCACCGCCGGCACCGGCAGCGAGACCACGATCGCGGCGGTGATCGTGGACGATAAAACCTGTCATAAGGCGGCGCTGATGGATCTGGTCCTTATGCCCAGATATGCGCTTCTGGACCCGGAGCTCACGGTAGGGCTTCCTCCTGCGGTGACGGCGGCCACCGGTATGGACGCCCTTGTTCATGCGCTGGAGGCCTATTTCTCCCGATCCAACAGTACCAAGCAGACGAACCTGCTGGCGGAGGATGCGGTGCGCTATATCTTCAAGTATCTGGAGCGGGCATACAAAGACGGAACCGACATGGAGGCCCGGGCTCAGATGCAGATCGCGGCCCATAAGGCCGGTTATGCCTTCTCCCGGGTGGGCGTGGGCAATGTTCACGCCATTGCCCATACGCTGGGCGGTTTGTATAACACTCCGCACGGTCTTGCAAACGCGGTCATCCTGCCCCATATCCTGAAGGATTACGGCCCGGTAGTCCATAAAAAGCTGGCCTATCTGGCCTCCATTCTGGGCATCAAACTGGACGGAACGATGGAGGAACGGGCCAATGCCTTCATTGCGGAGGTGGAGGCCATGAACGAACGCATGGGCATTCCCACGGGCTTTGATTTCATTCGGGACGAGGATATCGACCAGATGATCATCTGGGCCATGAAGGAGGCAAATCCGGTTTATCCCGTGCCCCAGGTTTATACCCGGGAGCACTTCCGCCAGGTTATCGAACAGATTCGGATCAAGAGTCCGGCAACGGCATAAAAATCAAAAACAGAGCGGACATAATCTGTCGGCTCTGTTTTTGCCCGGGCGCTTAAAAGGATTTACATATCCCCTGGAATCTGATAAAATTTGAAAAGAAATTAACATAGTGAGGGTTCTATATGAAAACGATCTATTATGACAAGGACATCCCCCGCATCCTGCTGAGCAAGGCCGCGGCCGGCATGAAGGCCACGCAGGGACTTCTGTTTACCGGCATCAATGCCGTGAAATTCAAAAAAGATATCCCCGATCCTCCTTTGCCTGCGGACAACTGGGTCCGGGTGCAGAATATTGCCTGCGGCGTATGTGGCACGGATGTGAGCTTTTTTAAGTCCACTACCGGTACCAACTCCGCCCTGGAGCCCATTCCCGGCAGCAAAAAGACCTATCTGGGCCATGAAAACGTGGGCCGGGTCATAGAGGTGGGGCCCGCAGTCACCGATTTCAAGGTGGGCGACCGCGTGGGCATCCGCGCCTATATGGCCGGCTGCGACACCAAGGATCTGCCCCGCTGCAAATACTGCGCCGAGGGTAACTATAACTTCTGTCTCAACTACGGCGAACCCGCGAAATACGATCTGGAGTGGACCGGCGCGGGCTGGGGCGACCAGTTTATCGCGCCCCAGCAGCAGCTCTATCGCGTCTATGACGAGCTGACGGATGAGCAGGCCGTGATGATCGAGCCCAGCTGTGTCTCCGTTCATTCCGTGCTGGTGGATATCCCCAAAGCCGGGGAGAAGATCCTGGTCATGGGCTGCGGTGTCATCGGTCTCGGTATTGTTCAGGCGCTGAAGGTCATTCAGCCCGACTGTGAAATCTGGGTCATGAGCCGCACCAAGGACAAGCTGGACTTTGCCAAGCGCCTGGGCGCGGACCATGTTCTCACCGGCGACGCGCTGGAGACGACTGCCAAGGCCACCGGCGGCAGCCCGGTCTATAAGGGCATGAGCCACAAAAACCGCTATTTCTTCGGCGGCTTCGACCGGGCCTATGACTGCATCGGCGGCGGCAAGATGAACACTCTGGCCGTGCGGTTGCTGGCCGCCCGGGGCAAGCTCGTCAAAGTCGGCCACCACATGAACGCCATCTCCTATGACGAGACCCCGGTCTGGTGGCAGGAACTCACCCTCATTGGCGTGGATGCCCACGGCATGGAGGAATGGGAGGGGCGGAAGCTGTATACCTTTGATCTGGTTCAGGAATGGATCCGGGACGGGAAATACTCCGTGGACGGCTTTGTTACCAACCATTTTAAGCTGGATGACTATAAAGAGGCGTATAAGCTGGCAATGCAGAATCCTCCCGGCGTGTTCAAAATCGTGCTGGACTGCGAATAAGGAGTGTGTACTTATGGTATATCAGTTTGAAGACCGGATCCCCGTGTTGGGGGAGGGAAGCTATGTGGCGCCGTCGGCCCAGGTCATCGGCGATGTCGTTATCGGCAATAACTGCTATATCGGCCATGGCGCCATCATCCGCGGTGACTATGGGTCCGTCCGCATCGGCGACGGCACCGCGGTGGAAGAAGGTGTTGTCATCCATGCGCCTCCCGGCATGTGCTGCACGATTGGCAATCATGTGACCCTTGGCCACGGCGCCATTGTCCACGGTGATACTCTGGGCGACTGGGTGGTGGTGGGTATGAACGCCGTCACCAGCATCGGGTCCAGAGTGGGCGAATGGAGCATTGTGGGCGAGGGGGCCATTGTGAAGCAGAACGGCGTCATCGAAGCCGGAAAGGTGGCTGTGGGTGCGCCGGCGAAGCCTGTGCGGGACACGCTGCCCCGGGACAAGGAATGGTGGGCGCCCATGAAGAAGGTCTACGAGGAACTGGCGGGGCGCTATCTCGCCGGCGGCCTGAAGGAAATCCGATGACATCAATTATAAAAACCGGGACGCATGTCCCGGTTTTTATAATTGATGCAAATTCTTGGGAAAAGTTTAAGAAAATTTTAAGATGTATAGGGTGGAGATTAAGAACTGATTAAGAATGGATAAATATGGTTGACGGGGAAGAAAGCGGATGATATGTTTATGCCGGAAACCGCCCCGCGGGGCGGAAATCTGAATCGAAAGGATGATGATCATGGCACATAAACATTCCACCATACTTCTGGCTCTGGTGATGGCGGCGGCACTGCTTTTCTGCGGCTGCACGGCGGCCGCGGCCCAGGAGGCCATGCCAACGGCGGCTCCGACGCCGGAACCCATAGCAGACGGGTTCTCCGAAGAAGAGGGAAGCGCAGATGTGTCCGCCTCCTATGAAGCGGGATCAAACACGGTGGTCACGGTGTCTTCCGTGGATGAGCTGCTGGAGGCCATTGCCCCCGACACGACCGTTTATCTCCGGCCCGGTACCTATGATCTCAGTGCCGCAGGGGAGTATGGCAAGTCTTATGACGATGGCTGGTATAGCTGGGGCGAGGTACACGATGGCTATGAGCTGGTCATCCGGTCGGTGGAAAATCTTACCATCATCGGCACAAGTGCCTCGGAGGTCACCATCAGCGCGGTGCCCCGCTATGCAAACGTGATGGTTTTTGAGGACTGCGTCAATGTCACCGTGGAAAACATCACGGCCGGTCATACCGTTGAACCCGGCGTGTGTATGGGCGGTGTGCTGTATCTGGATGGCACGGAGGGCTTTGCCGTTCGGGGCAGCGCGCTTTATGGCTGCGGTATTCTGGGTGTTCAGGCGATCAACAGCAGCCGCCTCCTGGTGGAGGAGACGGCGATTTATGAATGCAGCTATGGCGCGGTGCAGACCAAGGCCTGCCGGGATGTGCGCATTGTGAACTGCTCGGTCTACGACTGCGAGGGATATGGCCTGTTCCAGTTCTGGAATACCTATGGGGCCGCCGTGGTGAACAGCGAGATCTATGAAAATAACTGTGCCGCCCTGCTCCATACGGATTATTCGGAAGAGGTATATCTCCTGGGTACCTCTGTGCGGGACAATGTCTTTTATAAGAGTCTCATTGCCGCGGAGACGGAAAGCCCTGTGGTGGAAGGCTGCGAGTTTCTGAATAATAGCAGCGCCGCTCTGTATGGCGGGTCTGTCTATGGCGATGGAGACGTTTGTGCCTATGCGGTTTCGCCCGAGGGCGGTGTGCTTACGGAGAAAGATCTGGAGGCCATGGTTCTGCAAGAGATCGACTATAACGGTCCGGCGGCGGTGGATCAGGTGGCTCTGGATGTGACTGTTGCGGCCGATGGTTCGCGGATCGTAAGTGTTTCCACGGTGGATGAGCTGCTGGCGGCCATCGGCCCGGATACCACGATCCATCTGTCCGCCGGAGAATATAACCTGAGTCAGGCTTCCGGCTATGGCTCCACATCGGGGGACTATTACGTCTGGAACAACCCCTATGACGGACCGGAGCTGGTGATAAAAGACGTTCAGAACTTTCACATTATCGGTGAGGGTGCGGACAGCACAAGTATCCTGGCAACGCCTCGGTATGCGGATGTGCTGAGCTTCGAGGATTGCGAGAATGTGAGCCTTATGGGCCTTACGGCGGGGCATACGCAGGAGCCCAGTGTTTGTTCCGGCGGTGTGCTCTGGTTTGAAAACACGGAAGACATCCTCGTTTCCCACTGCGGGCTGTTCGGGTGCGGTATTCTGGGTGTCCAGGCGGTGGACTGCGCGGATATCCAGGTGGTGTCCACGGAGATCTATGACTGCACCTATGGCGCGGCGGATTTGAACGGCTGTGCGAATGTTGTTTTTGAAGACTGCGATATTCACGACTGCGGCGGAGACAATGCCATCCGTGTGAACGACAGCGCAAACGTGGTTTGCAACGGCGATGTCCTTGCCTCATAACACACAGAAAACGACACGTCCATCCGGGCGTGTCGTTTTCTGTGTGTGCAGCCGGTTCAGTTGTGAAAGAAGGCCACGGCGATGGCGCCGGGGCCGGCGTGGGTGCCGATGACGCTGCCGATGATGGTGCATTCAAGCTCATCCACATTACCCTCCCAGATGGCGGCGCTGTCCTGGATGTACTTCTGAAGAAGAGCGTCGCTGAGACCGGTGTAGCCCAGCAGCAGGGGCTTTTGGAAGTTTACGCCGCCGGCCCTTTCAATCTCCTGGATGAGATAGTTGTTGCTCTGGCGGGAGCCGCGGGCTTTGCCCAGGATGAGGATCTCGCCATTCTTGAGCGTGATCACGGGCTTTATGTTCAGCAGACCGCCGGCAAAGGCCACGGTCTTGGAAATGCGCCCGCCCTTTTTGAGATATTCCAGAGTGTCCAGCACGGCGATGACGGAGATGTTGTTCCGTTCTTCCTCCAGTCTGGCGGCGATGCCGGGGGCATCCAGCCCCTCCTCAGCCATTTGCAGAGCAAGCTGGGCCAGAATGCCCGTGCCGATGGCCACGCTTTCGCTGTCCACGACCCAAACGGTGCCGGGATATTCCGCTGCGGCGATCATGGCGCTCTGATAGGTGCCGGAAAGGGCGGAGGCCAGAGTCAGGACCACAACGGTGTCGCCGGCCCGGGCGGCGTCCTCAAAGATGTGAAGGAAAGCGTCGGGTGTGCTCTGGCTGGTGGTGGGCATCACGTCGCTTTCGATCAGCTTTTCATAAAACCGCTTGTGGTCGATGGTGACGCCGTCGATGTATTCTTCGTCTCCGAAGTGAATGGTCAGCGGGACAATGGTGAATTTATCTTTCAGGCGGGCGGGGATATCCGCCGTGGAGTCGATAACGATGCGAACGCTCATGGGTGAGGTGTCTCCTTGCGTAAATTATTCTTTGTTGGGAAGTCCGTCTTTGCAGATGCTTTGCAGATTTGTGGAAATCAGAGCCAGCGTGGCGTAAAGGATCTTTCGGTCTTCTTCGGTCATGCCCCGGGCGGCGGCTTCCACGGCCTCCTGCCCCCGGCGCGCAACAAATTCAGCGGCGTGCCGGCCGGTGTCGGTAAGCGTGAGCTTGGCGCGGTAGAGGTTGTCTTTCTCGCCCCGGCGAAGAACCAGGCCTTTTGATTCCATATCCGCAACGGCCCGGGAGACGGCGGCTTTGTCCCGGTCGCAGATATCGCAGAGCTGAGCGGAGGTGACGCCCTCGGGATGGCGGTTCATGGCGGCAAGATATTGGGCATAGGCGCCTTTGAAACCATATTTCACCATTTCCTCCCGCTCGATTTTCTGGATGCTTCGATATAGACTGGAGATGAGAGAGGAGAAATGTTCGTATCGGCTGAGCATGGTGTGCTCCTTTCGTCTTTTTCAGGAAGTATGTTGACAAATCAACTTCTTGCGTGTTTATTATACGCCGTAAGCGGAAGTTTGTCAATATGGGGAACGGACGCCGCCGATATGCAGAAACCGGGCCACAGCATAGTCATAGGAATACAGGGGCCGGTCCAGTGCGTCATAGGTGTGGGCCGCTACCAGAATCGTGGGGGTCGTGGCCACGATGACGGGGGTGTGATAAAAATCGCCGGTCTCCCGTCCCAACTGCACAAGATCGCCGGGTTGGGCCTCCTGCGGGGATACCGTATAGGCATAGGGGCCGAAGGAACGGTTGGTCACAAGAAAATTATAGAGATATTCAACGCCGGTCCAGGAGGCTGTGCGGTCTGAAGGGGAGCGGTAATACCACCCGAAGACCGGTGTATAGTTCATGATGCCCGCTCCGGCGTAAACACACTGGGAGGCGAAATTGGTGCAGTCGCCGCCAAGCTCCTCAAAGTCATAGAACGCCGGATTGCGGTCAAAGGCCCAGCGGCGGGCATAGGCAACGGCGGCTTCGCGGTCATAAGGAATCTCTCGCATGAAAATGCCCCCTTTTTGGCTCATTCTATGCGGCGGATGGCTGTCGGTGATAAAAGAAAAATCGCTGCAAATGATAAACACTTGCAGCGATTTGGTGGAGCTGAGGGGAATCGAACCCCTGTCCGAAAGCATTTCAGCGAAACTTTCTCCGGGCGCAGATGGTTATCCTGCGCTTACGCGCGTTTCCCGTTCCTGGGGCAAGCCATCACGCCTGACAGGTTCGGTAGCTTCATGATGCATGGTGCGCTCAAAGCTTTGCGCACGCACGGACGCTGCTGATCGACGCCCAGGCCCCGGGCCGCAGCGCTCCCGGGCTGGACGGGCCTGCCTTAAGCGGCGGCCAGAGTGAGATTATCGTTCTCAGTTAATTTTAAAGGTTCCCGCTTTTATGGATGGTCGGGGCATCCGCCCGCTTATCTCGCCCCCACACCCCCGTCGAAACCATTGCAGCCCCGCATGGTGGTGAGAACGATTTGCTGTTGTTATTATATCCCCCGGTCCCGGAGAGAACCGGGGGAATTTTTGAAAAATCAGGACTTTTTGGGAGCGGGGTATTCCACGCCCTGGGTGTCCACGGTGACCTTCTGCATGATCTGGGGGGTGAGAGGCTTGTCGCCCCAGCCGGTCTTGGTGGCGGCGATCTTGTCCACCACGTCCATGCCCTCCAGTACCTTGCCGAAAGCTGCATACTGGCCGTCCAGATGGGGAGCATCCTCATGCATGATGAAGAACTGGCTGCCGGCGGAGTCGGGATCCATGGCCCGGGCCATGGAGAGGACGCCGCGGGTGTGCTTGAGAGCGTTCCGGAAGCCGTTAGCGGCGAATTCACCGGGGATCTCATAGCCGGGGCCGCCGGTGCCGTTGCCCTTGGGGCAACCGCCCTGGATCATGAAGCCGGGAATGACCCGGTGGAAGATAAGGCCGTTGTAGAAGCCTTTTTCGATGAGAGAAATAAAGTTGTTCACGGAGTTGGGGGCGATCTCGGGATAGAGTTCGGCTTTGATGATGCCTCCGTCAAACATTTTGATCGTAACGACAGGATTGCTCATGCGTTAACCTCCTTCATTTTGCGGTCGATCTCCCGGCGGGCGCTTTTTTCCGCGGCGTCGTTCCGCTTATCGTATAGTTTTTTGCCCTTGCACAG
>CAZQFN010000015.1:0-20254 GCA_964592685.1 uncultured Oscillospiraceae bacterium
AGCCTGGAGCCCCCGCCAGCAGAAATATTTCGAGGTCTGCTCCTGCTCCAACCTGGGTGACGCTCAGGCCCGCCGGCTGAAGATGCGTGTCCGCGGCGAGGACGGAAAGCTCTATCTGCCCCATACGCTGAATAACACCGTGGTAGCCCCGCCCCGCATGCTCATCGCTTTCCTGGAAAATCACCTCCAGGCCGACGGCACCGTCACCAGTCCCGAGGCCCTGCGTCCCTACATGGGCGGCAAGGCGGTTCTTATCCCCACCAAGGAATAATGTTTCACGTGAAACAAAAAGTCCCCGGTTCCTTCTGGAATCGGGGACTTTGTATATACAGGCTCAGCGACCGATGGTGGCGACCATGACGGCCTTGATGGTGTGCATGCGGTTTTCAGCCTCGTCAAAAACCTTGCTGGCATCGGAGCGGAACACCTCATCGGTGACCTCCCGGATGTCATATCCGAGTTCCATCTGCTCCCTGGCCATCTGGGTATTGAAATCATGGAAAGAGGGGAGGCAGTGGAGGAAGATGCAGGCGGGGTTCTCCGTGGCCTTCAGAACATCCATGGTAACACGGTAGGGCGTGAGAAGAGCCACGCGCTCGGGGATCTTGTCTTCCTCGCCCATGGAGGCCCAAATATCGGTATACAGAACATCCGCGCCCTTGACACAGGAGATATCGGTGCTGTATTCGATCTTCGCGCCGGAGCGCTCGCCCTCCTTCCGGCAATACTCCAGAACATCCTCCGCCGGGGCCAGTTCCGCGGGGCCCCAGCCCATATAGTCGATGCCCAGCTTGCAGCAGATATACATCAGGCAGTAAGCCACATTGTTCCGGGTGTCGCCGCAGAAGACGATCTTGCACCGATGCAGGGCTTTGGTGGTGTTCTCCTGAAGGGTCATAATATCCGCAAGTGCCTGGGTAGGATGGTCCACGTCAGTGAGACCGTTCCAGACCGGCACGCCGGAATACCTGGCAAGAGCCTCCACCAGTTCCTGGTCATAGCCGCGGTACTCAATACCATCGAAGAACCGACCAAGAACCCGGGCAGAGTCCTCAATGGATTCCTTTTTGCCCACCTGGGAGCTCTTGCTGTCCAGGAAAGTGACGCCGGCGCCCTCATCCCGGGCCGCGACCTCGAAGGAGCAGCGGGTGCGGGTGGAGGTCTTGTCAAACATGAGAACGATGTTCTTACCTTTCAGCGTGTCACCCTGAATGCCGGCGCGCTTTTTTGCTTTCAGATCGTGGGCAAGATTCAGCAGATAACGGATCTCATCCGCAGAAAAATCCTTAAGCGTAAGGAAGGAACGTCCTTTAAGATTCAATGCCATTGTATTCTTCTCCCATTCGTGTTATTTCGATTGTTTTTATCATGATTCGCCGCAAAGGCTCCGGACCACCGCCCGGCAATAGGCCTCCGGCCAGAACACCGGCCCATTGCACCGGTCATCACCGGCCGCCAGAAAAGCGATCTGCTCGATCTGATCGTCGGAAAGGTATTCCAGCCGCTCGGCCATGCTCATACGGAAATTCATGGCCCGCAAACGGTCCATAAAGGCCGCCGCCCGCTGGATCTGCCCGCCGCCGGTCATCACGCCGGTGTGTTCCGAGAGCTTCGCCAGCTTTTCCCGGACATCATTTCCATATTTTTCCAGAACATGAGGCAGCATCACGGCGCAGGTGCTGCCCAATTCCAGGCCGGCCGTCTCCGCCGCGGCACGGGCCAGGGCTCTGCCATAGCCGTATCCCAGCGCGGAAGCCGCGGCACCCGCCAGACGCGAGGCCTCAAAAAGGCCGGCCCGCTGGGCAATGGTGCCTCCACTGTTCCAGCAGGGCTCCAGATTCTCCAAAAAGCCCTTTACAGCATCCGCAGCCATGGTTCGGGCCTCCGGGCTTTTCTGCCCCGGACACAGCCACGCCTCTACCGCCCGGCACAGACCGTCCATGCCGGCCTCCGCCACCTCCGCCCGGGAGGTATGGGCCAGAAGCTCCGGATCCTGGACCACAATATCGGGCATCAGGCTCTTACCCGCCAGGCACAGACCGGTTCCCGCGTTATCCCGCAGAAAGACACGGGTCAGTGTTTCCGCGCCGCTTCCCGCCACCGTGGGGATCACAAGGACGGTGGGCGTTTTCCGGCGGGGGAGCTTTCCATAGCCCGCCATGGCCGCCAGCGGCCGGCCCCGGCCCACGGTACAGACCGCCGCAGCCTTGGTCACATCCAGAACCAAGCCGTCTCCCAGGGCGATAAAACTGTCGCAGCCTTCTTCCCACCAGACACGGCATATGTTCTCCGCATCTTCGGCGGTAGGCGGAACGGAAAGGCCGGAATAGGTCACCCAGGAAAGATCACTGTCCCGGAGAGACCGAAAGAGCTTCGCCTCCTCCACGCCATGACCCAGAACCACCAGAGGCTTGTTTCCCTTCCGGCCCCGCAGCAGTCCGCCCGCGGAAAACACCGCGCCGGCCCCGGATGCCACTACCTGCTTTCCCGCGGCATAGTTCCGTTGTCGCTTTCGGTTGTACTGCCGGGTCAGCAAGTGCCTCACATCTGTCAGCAGTCCCATGTTTACACCCCTCCTTCACCGTCTCCGACGGGGTAGTAACTATGTAGTAACTATTTTTACATTTTATAATACCACAGATTTCAAAAATGTAGTATACTATTTTTGAGGTGATCGAATTATGATGCTTACCTGGCTTGGCCACAGCTGTTTTCTCGTCCGGACGGCAGAGGGTTCCGTGGTTTTTGACCCCTATGCCGACAACTATGTCCCGGGCTACGGTGTCGTCCGCGCCACGGCCGACAAAGTGCTCTGCTCCCATGACCACCGGGATCACGGCTGCCCCGAGGGCGTTGCCCTCACCGGCAGACCGCTGACCGCCGCCGTGGAGATACTGGATACCTTTCACGACGACCGGGAAGGCGCTATCCGGGGGCTGAACAAGATCCATATCCTCCACGCGGAGGGGATGCGCGTCGCCCATCTGGGAGATCTGGGCCATATGCCGGAAGGCGCGGCGCTGGAAGCCCTCCGGGGCGTGGACGCCCTTCTCATCCCCGTGGGCGGGTATTACACCATCGACGCCGCCACCGCCAGAGCCCTGGCGGATGCCAGTGGCGCCCGCGTGGTCATTCCCATGCACTATCGGCTGGGCGACCTGGGCTATGATGTGATCGCAGAGCTTTCCGACTATACTGACCGATGCGGCAATGTCCGGTATTATCCGGGCAACACCCTGGAGCTGACGGCGGAAACACCGGCCCAGACGGCCGTTCTGACCTATGAGCGCTGAACGGTATTACGGTATCGACATCGGCGGGACCACCGTAAAAATCGGCCTGTTTGACCGGACAGGTCTTTTGGACCGCTGGGAGATCCCCACGGATCTCTCCGACAGGGGCTCAAATATTATCCGGGACATCGCCGCCTCTCTGCCCGGCGGGGCGGACGGGGCCGCCATGGGTGTGCCCGGAGCTGTTCTGCCGGACGGAACGGTGAACCGCTGCATCAATCTTGGCTGGGGCGTCTGTCGTCCCGGGCCTGAATTTGAGGCCCTTACCGGCATTCCGTGCCGCGTTTGCAACGATGCCAACGCCGCCGCCATGGGCGAGCAGTGGCGGGGCGGCGGCATGGGCTTTTCCTCCGTCCTTCTGGTCACGCTGGGCACCGGCGTGGGAGCCGGTCTGGTACAGGATGGCGCGCTCCTCGCCGGAGTCCACGGTGCAGCCGGAGAGCTTGGCCATATGTGCATGGACCCGGAAGAGACCGAGCGCTGCTCCTGCGGCAGCCGGGGCTGTCTGGAGCAATACTGCAGTGCCACCGGCATCGTCCGCATGGCCCGCACAGCCGGTCTGGACGCACTTACCGCCAAAGACGTCTTCGATCTGGCCGCCGCCGGAAACAGAACCGCCATGACCACGGTGGACCGTGCCTGCGCTTTCTTGGGCCGGGGCCTGGCCGCCGCCTGCTGCACCGTTGACCCGGAGGCCATCGTACTGGGCGGCGGCGTGTCCAAGGCCGGAGAGTTTCTGCGCCTCAAGGTGGAGGCCGCGTTCCAAACATACGCCTTCCACGCCTGCCGCGACACGGAGATCCGCCTGGCCACGCTTGGAAATGACGCCGGTATCTACGGCACCGCCCGCCTGGCCATGGAATAACTGTATAACCGCAGCACAAAAGCTTACCTGAAAGGGTAGGCTTTTTTGTTGCGCGCAGACCCACGACGCCGGTTTTTCGCAAAAACAGGTTGACAACAGTAGACCAACATGTTATAAAAGGACTACAACTGTAAACCTTTCGTTTTGTGGGTGTATTCTATGCATATACAAAAGCAACAAAGCCGTTCCCGGGTCCTCTGTGCTGCCTCCCCGGGGCTGGCTCTCCTGATGTTTATATTTTTCCTCTGGTGGTGGAACAATCCCCTCACCAGTCTCGCCGGGCAGATCAGTGCCCTTGCCAGCGCGGCTCTGTTCGGAGCCCTTGGCGTTCGCTTTCTGTTCCGGTGGCAGGCCCAATGGGAGCATCCATCCGCCGAAGCGCGGCTGTCCACGCCTGTCCGCCGGCGGGATGTGCTGGGCGTTTTCTTCGCACTGCTGGCCGTGGAGGCGGGAACGGTGCTTCTTGTCTTTGTCTTTCAGGTAATGGACGGCTGCCGGGAACCTTTCCGGGAGGCTCTGAAGCTGTGGACAAAGGTTGACAGCCAGCACTATCTGAACATTGCAGAGGAATGGTATCTAAGCGAAGGGGAATGGGACCGGTTGGTACAGCTGGTGTTTCTGCCGGGCTATCCTCTGGCGGTGCGGCTTTTCAGATTTCTCACCGGGGATTATCTCCACACGGGGATGCTTGTCTCCGCGTTGTCCTTTGCGGGCGGCGGCTCGGTTTTATATTGTCTTGCCCGGCTGGACGGCGATCACGGGCAGGCCCTTCGCGCGGTGAAATACGCCTGCCTTTTTCCCGGGGCGTTCTTTTTCGCCGCCCCTATGAGCGAAAGTCTTTTCTTTCTTCTGAGCGTATCATGTGTCTATTGCGGGCGGCGCGGTCATTGGCTCCCGGCAGGTCTTCTGGGCGCACTGGCTTCCTTTACCCGCTCTCTGGGTCTCATGCTCGTTATCCCGGTTTTCTTTGATTTTCTGGAATTTCTTCGGACCGCCGGGAAAAAAACGCCGGGGAAGACCGTCGCAAAAGGTCTTTGCCTGTGTATCATACCGCTGGGCTTTCTGGCCTACTGCTGCATCTGCCGGGCTGTCTCCGGCCAGTGGTTCAAATTTCTGGAATACCAGAGCGTCCACTGGCACCAGTCTCTGGGTCTCTTTTTCAATACCGCCGCCTATCAGCTGGAATATGCCATCGCCGACTTTCAGAGTCTGGACTATGAGGGCCTGATCGGTCTTTGGATCCCAAATCTTCTGTGTTCCTTTCTAAGCCTGACCGTCATGCTCCTGGCCGCCCGAAAGCTGCACGCCGGGCATACAGCCTATTTCATCGGCTATTTTGTCGTCGCTATCGGCGCCACCTGGCTTCTCAGCGCGCCCCGGTATCTGGCCGCCTGCTTTCCCGTCAGCATGGGCCTCGCCGCTGTCACCGAAAAAAGAAGCGCGGACAGCTTTGCCACCGCGGGCCTCACGGTGCTGTATGTTCTATATGTCCTCCTGTTCGTTCGGCGCTGGCAGGTATGGTGACACATATGGAAACCACGATGAAAAAACATGACTATCTTGCCGCCGCGGATGTGCTGCGGGTGGCCGCCATAGGTATCGTGGCCTGGTATCATTTCTGGCAGCTCAGCTGGCTGGATCCCGGGTTTGAACTCTTTGGCCAATACATAAACCTGCAGGAGATGATACGGGCGGGCTATATGATGGTGGATGTACTTCTGGTGCTGTCCGGCTTTCTTCTGGCCCTCCCCCATGCCAGAGCCGGCATTCTGGGCCACCCGGTCCCCTCCCCGCGGGAATACTTCCGGCGGCGTTTCTGGCGCATTATCCCCTCCTATGTCCTGGCCCTGGGACTGACGCTGGTCTTTTATGCCATGCCAAGGGGCCTTTATAACACTCCGGATGCCATCCTTCGGGATCTTCTGGCGCATCTCACCTTTACCCACAATCTGTTCTATGAGAACTATTTTCTCACACCCATGCCCATCGTGTTATGGACACTGGCCGTGGAAGTGCAGTTTTATGTTCTGTTCCCGCTTCTGGCCCGGGGCTACCGGGCCAGACCCTGGCGAACCTGCCTTGCCCTGACGTTCGCCGCCCTGTTCTATCGGGCTCTTGTCATTGGCTATGAAGACACCACCATCTGGATCAACCAGCTTCCCGCTATGCTGGATCTCTATGCCTGCGGCATGGGCGCGGCACATCTCTATGTCCGATGGCAGAGAAAAATCACCCGCCGGCTTTCAAAAACCGTTCTGTGGCTGGGGTCCGTTCTATGCTTTCTTTTTCTCCTCCAGATCCTGTATATCCAGCCCTCCGGCGATTACGAGGCCATCCGTCACGGGCAGCTGATATGGCGGCTTCCCATCGGCCTTCTGAGCGGCGGCTTTCTTCTGGGCGGATGTCTGGCCCCGGAAGGGCTCTCCCGTCTGTTGGGAAATCCGTTGACCCGCTTTCTCTCCGCCATCAGCTATAACTTCTATATCTGGCACCAGTTTCTGGCCGTCCGCCTCCGGGAGTGGCGCATCCCGCCCTATACATCGGACCTTCCCTATGAGGCCGGAGAACAGCCCTGGCAGCTTCAGTACATGCTCGTGTGTTTTCTGGCCGCTGGCTTACTGGCCGCGCTCCTCACTTTTTTCTGGGAGCGGCCACTTTTTCGTCGGGCCCTCCGGGCCAAAACGCCTCCCTCTCACCCCAAACAAAAATCCGGTTGACAGCAGTCGACCAGCGTGATACATTTGGGTTACAAGAGTAAACCATCGAAAGGAGGTTCCCCATGGATAAGCAGATTTACGCCGGCGAGTGGAAGATCATGGAATACCTGTGGACAGAATCCCCCCGGACACTGATGGAGATCGTCCGGGCCATGGCCGAAGAAACCGGCTGGGCCAAGAGCACCGTCACCACCATGGTCACCCGCATGGAGGCCAAGGGCCTGCTCCGCTTTGAAGAGGGCGGCCGGGCCAAAAAGATCTATCCCGCGGTGACCCGGGAGGAAGCCGCCGGCGCCGAGACCGACAGTCTTCTCAACAAGGTCTATCAGGGCAGCGCCAGCGTTCTTATGTCCGCGCTGGTGGAGCGGAAAAAGCTCCGCCGGGAGGATATTGATGAACTGTATGCCATGCTGCGCAAAGCGGAGGAAGAGAGCCGATGACGGAAGTTCTCATCACCTCGTCTGTCCTCATCGCGGTGATCGCCCTGCTGCGGGCCGTTTTCAAAGACCGCATCCATCCCGGGCTGCAGTATGCCCTGTGGGGGCTGGTGCTGCTGCGGCTGCTGATCCCGGTAAGCTGGTTTGAAAGCCCTGTGAGCGTTGCGGGCGCCGCGGACCCCATTCTTCGGCAAGTGCAGCAGTATTCCGCCGAAAACAACCGGACGGTCGCCCTCCCCGCAACCGAAACCGGAACACCCGCCGAAGCAGAGGCGCTCACGGAAGCGTCTGCCACCATCGAGCCGCCGGAGATCGCCCGCCGGATCTGGCTGGGCGGCGTGGTGATTCTGGCCGTCTGGTTCCTGTTTGTGAATCTCCGTCTGGCCCGAACGCTTGCCCGGGAGCGAACGCTCTATCTCCAAACCCGCAATGTCCCCGTTTATGTAACAAAATCGCTCCCCTCACCCTGTCTGTATCTGGGCGCCGTCTATCTCACGGAGGAGGCTGCCGCAGATCCGGTGCGGGCGGAATACATCATCGCTCACGAGCTGACCCACCGCCGCCATGGAGACGGCGTCTGGTCCGCTCTGCGGGTGGTGTGTCTCGCGGTATACTGGTTTGACCCCCTGGTGTGGCTGGCGGCCGCCCTGTCCCGACAGGACTGCGAGCTGTTCTGCGATGCCGCCGCGGTGAAGACCCTGGGGGAAGACCGCCGCTTTGACTATGGGCGGACCCTGCTGGATATGACCGCCGTAAAAATCCGCCCGGGGGATCTGATCTGCAGCGCCACCACCATGAGCGGCAGCGGCAAAAGGCTCCGGAGACGCATCGCCCGCATTGCCGGAAACCAAAAAACCTCTGTCCTCCTAGCTGCCGTGGTGATCCTCATCGCCGCCATCACCGTGGGCTGCACCTTCTCCGGCGCCCGGGATGCCGCAGAGCCGTCCGCCCTCATGCCCACACCCACAGCCGAATCCGCCGTATCCTCACCCACAAGACCGGCAGATCAGTTTTACGGCCTCCCGAATGTGAAAACACTGCCCGGCGGAGAGGAACGGCCGCTTCTGGAAGAATCGGACCTCGGTATGGTCGGTGTCTTCTGGACAGATCATGAAGGTCCCTATGATGTCACGGCGCTGCTCCAATACCTCTCGGCCTGTACCATGACGCCCATTTACTGGACGGAGGATAATCTGGCGCTCCCCGCCGCCGATTGGGATATCTCGATCAGCACACACGGAGGCAATATCTATCTTGGGGTCTCCGGCGCGGAGATTGCCCATTATGCCGTCATCCAGGACGGCGAAGATTATATCGTCTGTTCCCTGAACAACGGCGATTCGATCTATGCCGATGTAAAGGCCATTCTGGAAGGCGGCGGAGAGATCTCTGAGCCCGAGTCTGCCGACGAATCTGTTTCCACTTCTGTTTCGGAGAGCCGCAGCCAGGCCGCATCTCTGTCGGTCTATGCCACAGCGGAGTCCACTCCTCCGGCCATGACACCCACTGCCGCACCCACGCCCTCACCGGTGGCCGTGGAAGCGGTATCCGCCACGCCCGTTATCACGGAGGAGACAGACCCCTCTCCCATCCCGGACCGTGGCACACCTCCCGATTGGGAAGAGGACACATCCCAGTCTGATTCCGATCCCGATTCCACCCCTGCGCCCATCCTGGAGGAGCCGGTATCCACCGCGGCTCCCATTGCCGACGCCCCGGAAAACCTTTGGGGCGAAAACTGGCGGGACGGTCTGACCGCCGAGCAGATCGCCCTTCTGGAAGCCGGCGCGGAAATACTTTCCGACATTCCGGAAGAATGACCGGTCTGCGGCTTTTGCCGGAGCAACTCAAAAAAGGTTTTCCTCACCGGCAAACCTTTAAGTTTTTCTTAACTCAGAGTCACTTTGGTTGATAATCACTCTCTTCCGTGATATAAAAGGGCTGCAAGCCGCAGCTTTCTTGTTTCAAAGGAGGATCATATGCGCAACAACCGAAAATTTGTCCGCGTCACGTGCATCGTGCTGGCGGCGCTGATGGTGCTGGGCCTGTTTGCCGCGGCCCTCAGCTCCATGGCCTATGCCGACAGCGCCTCCATCAAGGAGGAGATCAACGCCCTCACCGGCGAGCAGGAAGAGATCCAGGCGCGGATCGAAGAATATGAGGCCGAAATCCGGGACATCGACTATGAAAAGGCCAATGTTCTGGAGAAAAAGGCCGTTCTGGACCAGAAGAATCTCCTGGCCCAGGAGGAAATCCAGGTCATCGAGGACCAGATCGAGATCATCGACGGTCTTGTGACCAACATGCAGCTGGATCTGGAAGCCGCCAGGGATGAAGAGGAATACCAGCGGGAGCGCTGGCTGAGCCGTCTTCGCGCCATGGAGGAGAGCTCCACCCTCGGCTATATCGAAGTGGTTTTCAACGCCACCAGCTTTTCCGATATGCTCACCCGGCTGGACCTGGTGAACGAGATCATGGAATACGACCGGGATCTGGAAGCGGCCTATGTGGCCGCCCGGGAGAACGTGGAATATCTGGAGGCCGAGGCCGAGGTGATGTTCGCCGAGAACGAGGCCAAGAAAAGCGAGCTGGAAACAAAGAAGACCCGGCTGGAGGCGGACATTGACGCGGCCAACCAGCTCATCGCCGGGATGGAAGCCGATATCGAGTCTCTGAAGGAGCTGCAGGCTCTGGAGGAAGAGGCGGCCGCGGAGGTCAAGGTCCAGATCGCTGAGCTGGAAGCGGAATACGAAGCCGCCCGCACCGCGGAAATCGCGGCCCGGGAGGCTTCTCAGCAGCAACAGCAGGGCAGCAGCGGCGGTGACGCCCATGTGGAAAGCAGCGGCAGCGGAACCCTGCTCTGGCCCAGCTACTGCACCACGGTCACTTCCTATTACGGCAATCGCCTCCACCCGGAGTATGGCTATTATAAGTTTCATTATGGCATCGACATCGGCGCCGCGGGAAACACCGCCATCTGGGCCCCTGCCGACGGCACCGTTGTCACCTCCGGCAGCAACAACGGCTATGGCAACTATGTGGTCATCCGCCACGACAACGGCTATTACACCCTCTGCGCTCATATGTCCTCCCGGGCCGTGTCCGCGGGGCAGTATGTGAGCCAGGGCCAGACCATCGGCTATGTGGGCTCCACCGGCGTGTCCACGGGCTATCACATCCATTTCGAGGTCTGGGACAGCAACCAAAACACGCTGAATCCTCTGAATCTGAGTTATATCTACGCATAACAAAAAATCAAGCGGGAGCACCGACTGCTCCCGCTTGATCCTTATTTGTTGAAAAACGCTTCCAGCTCCGCTTTTGTGGCCTGACTGCGGCCGGAGACCATCTGGGTCTGACCGCCGCCCCGGGCCTTCAGTGCCGGGCCGTTCTCTTTCATAAAAGCGCGCATGTCCGCGGTTTTGCTGCCCATGACAAACTGCCATGCGCCGTCCTCCCCGGAGAACACGGCGCATACGCCGCCGCATTTTTCCATGCCCCCGTTCACCAGAATGCGCATCCCGGCGTCATCCTCCCGGGCGAAGAGAAGCAGATTTCCTTCCCTCGGCTCCAGCGCCGCCGCCCGGGCCTCCAGCACCTGCTTTTTCAGCGCTGTAAATTCCGCTTTCAGCTCGTCCCGCTGGGCGATAAGCTTTTCCACCCCGGAGACAATGTTCTCCTGGGGCGTGTTCACAAGGGCCGAAACCGCCGCCGAGGCGGTATACCGGGCGTGATAGTCCGCCAGGGCATCGGAGCCGCACTTGCACCAGATGCGGATACCGCCCCGGTGGCGCATGAAGTCCAGAAGCTTGATCATGCCGATCTGCCCCGTGGAGGCCACATGGGGCGCGCAGCAGGCGCAGATGTCCACACCTTCCACCGTAACAATGCGGACATTTTCCGTCAGATCCAGCTTGCTGCGATAGGGCAGCGCGGCCAGCTCCTCCGCATCCGGAAACCGGGCTGTGACCGGGAGATCCGCCCAGACAGCGGCGTTGGCCTCCCGCTCCACCTCGTCCAGCTGGGCGCGGGTCAGTTCCCCGTTAAAATCAAAGGTGCATCCGTTCTCTCCCAGATGAAAGCCCACATTTTCAAAGCCGTAGCGCGCGTGCATAATGCCGGAAACGATGTGCTCTCCGGTGTGGGTCTGCATCTTGCGGAAGCGCTCGGGCCAGTCGATCTCACCGGCCACCGTCTCTCCCACAGGGAGAGGACCGTCCGTACAGTGGGTGACGACGCCGGCCTTTTCCCGCACGTCCAGCACCCGCACAGGGCCCAGTCTGCCCGTATCGGCGGTCTGGCCGCCCTCCTCCGGGAAAAAGGCGGTGGCATCCAGCACCACTTCCCAGCCGTTTTTCCCCTCCTCACAGGAGAGGACCACTGCCTCAAAGCGGCGTATGTAGGCATCCTTATAAAATAGCTTCTCGGTGTTCATCGTTGACCTCATTCCTTAAAACGTGTATACTTGGCTCATGGATATTTTCTATGTTATTCTCACCTATCTGGAGATCATCAATCTTCTGGCCTTCATCCTCATGGGCATCGACAAGGCGAAGGCAAAGGCAAACCGCTGGCGCATCCCGGAGGCCACGCTTACGGGTCTCGCGGTTCTGGGCGGCAGCATCGGCGCCATGGCCGGAATGTATCTTTTCCGCCACAAGACCCGCAAGCCCAAGTTCAGATACGGCCTGCCTGTCATTCTGGTGTTTCAGGTCCTGTTTTTCCTGGGGCTCATATGGGTCACGGCACCGTAATATATTTTAATGACCGGCCCCCTGTCCGTCAAGGCCGAAAAGATTTTGACGTTTTTTTGCCGAACCTATTGACTTTTGGCAAACACAGCGTTAAAATGCACTCAATTTCATACCAAAAACCTATGATGAAGAGTAAGTAGCCGTTCCAAGGGCTGCCACAGAGAGCCGCGGGTGCTGAGAGCGCGGTGCAGAACAGGATCGAGTGAATGGACTTCGGAGGGCAATCGGAAGGCTGTTTTTCAAAAATGGCCCTATGTGCGACGGAGAGGCGCTCCGTTATCAAAGCCGCCGTATGATGGTACGGTCAAAGTGGACGCATTCATGCGTCAAGCCGGGTGGTACCGCAGGAACTGTTTTCATTCCTGTCCCAGCATTTATTGCTGGGGCAGGTTTTTTTATTTCCAGGGAGGTTTTCGCTTATGTTCATACTCTCCAAACGATGGCGGCTTTCCGCCGCAATGCAGTTTTGATTCACACGTCGGAACAAACCACATACACTGACCTGTTATCGAAAAGGAGATATATCATGAAAAAGCTTACTTTCATCCTTCTGGCCCTTTGCCTTATGTTTGCCCTGTGCGCCTGCGGCGCCGCCGAAGATACCACCCCCGCCGCCGAAGAACCGGCCGCGGTTGAAGCATCCGATCCCGATCCCGTCGTTTACACCGTGGGCATCTGCAACTATGTGGATGACGCCTCCCTGAATCAGATCGTTGAAAATATCGAAACCCGGCTGGCCGCCATCGGCGAGGAAAACGGCGTAACCTTTGAGATCGCTTACGACAACTGCAACGCCGACGCCGCCGTTCTGGAGCAGATCATCGCAAACTTCATCGCCGATGAGGTGGATCTGATGGTGGGCGTCGCCACCCCCGTGGCCATGGCCATGCAGGCCGCCACCGAGGACACCGGCATCCCCGTGGTCTTCTCCGCTGTCTCCGATCCTCTGAGCGCCGGTCTGGCAGACACCCTGGAAGCCCCCGGCGCCAACATCACCGGCACCTCCGACTATCTTGACACCGCCTCCATCCTGAACCTCATCTTTGCCGCCGATCCCGAGGCGGACACCATCGGCCTGCTGTATGACGTGGGCCAGGATTCCTCCGCCACCCCCATCGCCGCCGCCAAATCCTATCTGGACGAGAAGGGCGTCGCCTACATCGAGCGCACCGGCACCACCGTGGACGAGGTCATGCTGGCTGCCGATGCTCTGGCCGCCGACGGTGTGGACGCCGTCTTCACCCCCACCGACAATACCATCATGACCGCCGAGCTCTCCATCTATGAGACCTTCATTGAGGCCGGCATCCCCCACTACACCGGCGCGGATTCCTTCGCTCTGAACGGCGCCTTCCTGGGCTATGGCGTGGACTACGCGAACCTGGGCGTGGAGACCGCCAACATGGTGGCCGATATCCTGTTGAACGGCGCGGACCCCGCCGTCACCCCCGTCATGACCTTTGACAACGGCACCGCTACCGTGAACACCGAGACCTGCGAGGCCCTGGGCCTTGACTATGGCGAAATCGCCGAAACCTTCGCCCCCCTGTGCACCGGCGTCCAGTCCATCACCACCGCCGAGAGCTTCGACGAGCTGGGCTGATACAATTATAATTTACGCTTACCCCACCCCGGCGGGAAGAGTCTGTTCCTCTTCCCGCCGGACGATATAAGGAGGAACCACTATGTCCCTTTCCGCCATCCTGTCCCTGGGCCAGACAGCCCTGGAGCTGGGCCTTATCTGCTCGCTGACGGTCCTTGCCCTGTTTCTGAGCTATTCCATGCTCAACGTCTGCGATCTGTCCACCGACGGCTGCTTCACCCTGGGTGCTGCCGTGGGCGCCATCGTTGCCATCGCGGGCTATCCCTGTCTGTCCCTTCTTGCCGCCATGGCCGCCGGCGTCCTCTCCGGCTTCATCACCGCCCTGCTCCAGACCCGCATGGGCGTGGATAGTCTTCTGGCCGGCATCATCGTGAATACGGGCCTGTATTCCATCAACATTGCCGTCATGGGTAATTCGTCCCTTCTGAACATGAACAAGACCGTCACCGTCTTCTCAACGCTGAAGGACACCCTTGCGGGGACCTTTCTGGCCAGACAGCATAAGCTCCTCATCGCCCTCATCGCCGTGGCGCTGGCGGTGGCCTTCCTGACCCTCTTCCTGCGCACCCGACTGGGTCTCGCCATCCGGGCCACCGGCAACAACCCGGACATGGTCCGTTCCTCCTCCATAAACCCCGTTTTCACCACCACCGTCGGTCTGTGCGTCGCAAACGCCTTCACAGCCCTCTCCGGCTGCCTTCTGGCCCAGAGTCAGAAATCCGTCAGCATCGACATCGGCTCCGGCATGGTGACCATCGCCCTGGCCTCCCTCCTCATCGGCAGCACCTTCATGGGCAAGGGCTCCATTCTCAAGCGGGCCGTCGGCGTGGTGCTGGGCTCCTTTGTGTTCCGCCTGGTGTATACCGTCGCCCTGCGGTTCAACATGCCCGCCTCCATGCTGAAGCTGGTGTCCTCCGTCATCGTCATCGCCGCCATCTCCGGGCCCTATCTCAAAAAACAGTGGCCCCTGCTTCGCCGGCGCATGGCTCATACCCGCGGGAAAGGAGAGAACTGACATGCTGACCCTCTCTCATATCTCCAAAACCTTCAACCCCGGCACGGTGAACGAAAAGACTGCCATCCGGGACCTGTCCCTCCATCTGGAAGAAGGGGATTTCGTCACCATCATCGGCGCCAACGGCGCCGGCAAATCCACCCTCTTCAACGCCATCGCCGGCAGCTTCTTCACCGACAGCGGCTCCATCACCCTGGCCGGACGGGACATCACTTTCCTCCCGGAATACAAGCGGGCCAGGATCATCGGCCGCCTGTTCCAGGACCCCATGCTGGGCAGCGCGCCCGGTATGACCGTCGAGGAAAATCTCGCCCTGGCCGCCGGGGGCGGCGGTTGGCTCTCCTCCGTATCCAAAGCGGAAAAAGCCCGGTTCCGGGACCGGCTGGCCCTGCTGGACATGGGGCTGGAGAACCGGATGAAGCAGCCGGTGGGTCTTCTTTCCGGCGGCCAGCGGCAGGCCCTCACGCTGATGATGGCCACCATGGTGCCGCCCAGGCTGCTGCTTCTGGATGAGCACACCGCCGCTCTGGATCCCGGCACCGCGGAAAAGGTGCTGGCCCTCACAAAAACCATCGTGGAGGAAAACAAGCTCACCTGCATGATGATCACCCACAACATGCAGCAGGCCCTGGAGCTTGGGAACCGCACGCTCATGATGGACGCCGGAAACATCCTGCTGGACGTGGGAGGCGCTGAGCGGGAGGGACTCACAGTGGAAGATCTGCTGGCCCGGTTCAGGGCCGGCGCGGGCAAGGCCCTTACAAACGACCGGATGCTTCTCGCATGAAAATCAACCCATTATCACAGGCCGCACCGGACACACCCGGCTCGGCCTGTCCTTTTGAAAAATTTTGTCAAAAAAATGTCAGTTTTTTGCACTTTCGGGCATTTGCGGTGGTTGTATGCTTTTGAAATGTGTGTTATAATGTGCGCAAAGTCGGATGTTCCGGCTTTTCCGATTGAGAATTCTTTCGCTCCGGCGAAACTTACAAAATGAAAGGGAGAGAAACAAATCATGGCTCTTATGACCGGCGAACAGTATCTGGAAAGTCTGCGCAAGCTGAAGCCCCGCATTTATATGTTTGGCAAGCAGATCGAGTGCGCGGTGGACGACCCCATCCTCCGTCCCTCCGTCAACTCCGTAAAAATGACCTATGATCTGGCACAGCTGCCCGAGTATCAGGATCTGATGACCACCACCAGCCACCTCACCGGCAAGAAGATCAACCGCTTCTGCCACATCCACCAGAGCACCGAGGACCTGATCAAGAAGGTCAAGATGCAGCGTCTCTGCGGCCAGAAGACCGGCGCCTGCTTCCAGCGCTGCGTGGGTCTGGACGCTTTCAACGCCGTCTGGTCCACCACTTACGAGGTAGACAAGGTCCACGGCACCAATTATTTCGAAAACTTCAAGAAATTCCTGGAGTATGTTCAGGAAGAGGATCTGACCGTTGACGGCGCCATGACCGACCCCAAGGGCGACCGTGGTCTCTCCGCCGCCAACCAGGCCGATGCCGACCTGTTCCTGCGCGTGGTGGAGCGCCGTCCCGACGGCGTTGTCGTCCGCGGCGCCAAGGCCCACCAGACCGGCGCTTCCAACTCTCATGAGATCCTGGTCATGCCCACCCAGGCCATGAAGGACAACGAGAAGGATTACGCCATCGCATTCTCCGTCCCCATCGACGCGGAGGGCATCTTCATGATCGTCGGCCGCCAGAGCTGCGACACCCGCAAACTGGAGGACGGTTCCCTTGACCGCGGCAACCCCACCTTCGGCGGCATGGAAGCTCTTGTTATCTTCGACAATGTGTTCGTTCCCAACGACCGCATCTTCCTCAACGGTGAGACCGAGTTTGCCACCATGCTGGTGGAGCGCTTCGCCAGCTATCACCGCCAGAGCTACGGCGGCTGCAAGGTCGGCGTGGGCGACGTGCTCATCGGCGCTGCCGCCATGGCCGCTGACTACAACGGCGCTGCCAAGGCCTCCCATGTGAAGGACAAGCTCATCGAGATGACCCACCTGAACGAGACCCTCTATTCCTGCGGTCTTGCCTGCTCCTCCAACGGCTGGAAGACCGAGTCCGGCAACTACATGGTGGACACCCTGCTGGCCAATGTCTGCAAGCAGAACGTCACCCGCTTCCCCTATGAGATCGGCCGTCTGGCCGAGGATATCGCCGGTGGTCTGATGGTCACCTGCCCCTCCGAGACCGATCTGCGGGATCCCGAGCTCGGCCCCTACATCCAGAAATACCTCAAGGGCGTGGACGCCGTTCCCACCGAAAACCGTCTGAAGATCCTGCGCCTCATCGAAAACCTCACCCTGGGCACTGCCGCCGTTGGCTATCGCACCGAATCCATGCACGGCGCCGGCTCTCCCCAGGCCCAGCGCATCATGATCTCCCGCCAGGGCGATCTGGCCGGCAAGAAGGCCATCGCCAAGGAAATCGCTCAGATCGAAGAATAAGAATAATTTTTGCAAGAGCGGGTCAAAATGGATTTTGACCCGCTCTTTTTCAAAAAACAGTTGCGTTTTATTACAGAGCCGTGTAACATATAAAACGGCTTTCCGAAAGGGGATTGACCAACCATGAAACTGAATCCTTATTACACCAACCGGGAACTCAAGGAGATCGGCTTCAAGAGCCTGGGCCGTCAGGTTCTCATCAGCCGCACCTGCCGCATCTACACCCCGGAAGAGATCTCCATCGGCAGTCATGTGCTCATCGACGATTTCACCATCCTCAATGGCGAGATCACCGTCGGCGATCATGTGCACATCAGCTCCAATTGCGAGCTCTATGCCGGTGAAGCCAGCATCACCATCGGGGCTTTTTCCGGCATCTCCTCCCGCTGCGCCTTCTATGCCACCAGCGA
Source organism: uncultured Oscillospiraceae bacterium (assembly GCA_964592685.1). Lineage (GTDB taxonomy): Bacteria > Bacillota > Clostridia > Oscillospirales > Oscillospiraceae > CAJOIG01. The sequence continues at coordinate 17,562 of CAZQFN010000015.1, forward strand.
CGATTTCTCCGGCGCCAGTCTGAACAACCCCACCGTCCCCAAAGCCTTCCGCAACGAGAAGAACCTGCCCATCACCCTGGGTAAGCATGTGCTCATCGGCACCGGCTGCTCCATCCTCCCCGGTGTGGACATCGGCGAGGGCTGCTCCTTCGGCTCCATGACCATGATCAGCAAGTCCACCGAGCCCTGGGGCATCTATATCGGCACCCCCGCCAAGCGCATCAAGGAGCGGGACAAGGGTCTTCTGGAATACGAGAAAAAGCTCACCGGCGGTAAGGAATAAGTATTTCAAAACCATTATTTGGAGGTTTTTACGATATGGAAGAACTGATGGAAATTCTCCGGGAGCTTCGCCCCGACGTGGATTTTGAGACCGAGACCGCCCTCATCGATGACGGCATTCTGGGCTCCTTCGACATCACCGCTCTCGTAAACGAGATCATGGATGTGTTCGATGTGACCATCTCCATGGCCGACCTTGAGCCGGAAAACTTCAACTCCGCCGAGGCGATCTATGAGTACATCCAGTCCCTCCAGGACTGATGCGACCCGCATACAAAAGCGCGCTGCCAGACAGCGCGCTTTTGCCGTTCGACCCCATTGTCTAAAACTTGCCAGGGAACACCTGTTGACATTCCCGGCCGGGTGTGTTATATTATACAGGCACCAGATGACGCGGGATAGAGCAGTCCGGTAGCTCGTCGGGCTCATAACCCGGAGGTCGGGGGTTCAAATCCCTCTCCCGCAACCATAATCGTACCGTTTCTTTCATAGGGACGGTACGATTCTTTTTATATGCAAAAACTTATGATTTATCGAGCATTCCAGCTTATCCATCTGTTTGCAGCGCCGCCACGGAGCCGTTTCCGGGGCGGCTTTTTTGCTTTGTCGCTGTAAGATTTACTCTCCAATCCTGTTATATAGGGTGAAGCGGAAAGGAAGTGACGCAATTGGAGGACAGTATGATCATACGCCTGTTTTTTGAGCGCTCAGAACAGGCCATCAAAGAACTGGACTGCAAATACGGACCTGCCGTTAAGAAAACAGCTGCCAATATTCTGAATAACCGGCTGGATACGGAAGAATGCGTGAGCGATACCTATCTTCGGGCATGGAACAATATTCCGCCTCATGTTCCAAATCCTTTGATCGCTTATGTTTGCAGAATCGCCCGTAATCTGGCCGTGAATCGGTATCATGCCAATCGTGCTGAAAAACGAAGCGGAAACTATGGTCTGGTTTTGGATGAAATGGAAGAATGTGTTCCATCGGGTGTGAACATAGAAACGGATTATGACGCAAAAGAACTGGGCGTCGCTATTAACCGTTTCCTCTCCACGCTGAATCCGGAAGACCGATTTCTGTTTGTCCGTCGGTATTGGTATGCGGATTCTGTTACAGAACTGGCCGCCACGACGAGCAGCAGCGCCAACCGAATCTCTGTCCGTCTTTTCCGCCTCCGCGAGAAATTGCGGATCACATTAGTAAAGGAGGGCTTTCTTGCATGAAAAGGGAACTGTTGTCAAAAGCGTTTGGCAGTATTGACGACCGCTTTGTTCTGGAAGCATATCACCCTGTTCGCAAGGATGCGTCGGGTTCCTCAGAAAGGAGCGCACACATGAATAAGAAACGCATAATTACTTTCGCATTGGCGGCGGCATTGATGTTTACGCTGGGAATCACGGCATATGCCGTATGGAATATTCACGCCGCACGTCAACAGGAACTGAAAGCGGATCTGAAGATCGACGAAAACAATGTAAGCAGCTATATGGAATATGACGTTCCGGATGAATCGGCGGGCAACCTTGTCCTGCTCTCCGCCGTGAGCGATGGGCTGCAGCAGAGAGTCTATGTGAACATCTCTCCCGTGAGTGAGGAGACTGCCACTGCCGGTCTGGACAACACGTGGTTTATCTGGACCATACAGGGAATAGAAGTCTCCGGGCCCGCCGAGCCTGTGGTGATCCCGTCGGATACGGAAGCAAGCAACGACTCGATGCCGGAGTATTCCTATGACAGAGAGACCCAAACACTTACCTTGCAGTGTTACCTGGATCTGACCACTATGGAAAATTTCCTGGCACCTCTGGATTCGGGAAGCTTTTCGCTGCAGGTTCAGATGTTCGTCGGAACGAATGAACCCCGAACTTTCGGGCCGGTCTCCTTTGCGCTGACAGAAGAGCAGAGCCGGTACTTCGATTTCGGACACGCCCGTTATTACGATGAAGAAACCCGCACGGAAATTGAGATCGTCGGTCTGGAGCTGACTCCCTTCAGTGCGGTCTGGAAAGTACATTACGAGGGTGACGAGTTTCATGCCCACCAAGCCCGGGGAGAAAGCTGGGACGCCTATTTGCCCTGGTTGCAGCTAGAGGACAGGGTCTGCAACAATATTCTGATTTATTTCTCTGACGGCTCCTCTTTCTCTACCGGTGGTGACCTGAATACTTCTTATGAGGACGGTGTTGTAAACCTCAACTGCAGTTGGTTGCGCGCAATCAATATAGACGATGTCCGGCAGATCGTTCTTGGAGACGTGATTCTCTGGGAAGCGGAATAAGCATATCCTTCCTGACATTACAACGGGTCTGTCTCAGAATGAAGAATTCTGAGGCAGACCCGTTCTTCTTTTTTCTTCTCACACCCGCGTGAGAGCGAATTTCTTGGTGGTGGGCTCCCGCCTGGCGATC
>CAZQFN010000016.1:0-19806 GCA_964592685.1 uncultured Oscillospiraceae bacterium
TTTTTCGAGAGCTTATTCATGGCATACGTCCCCACATTAGAATATTAGAATTATACCACCCCAAGCCCTACATTACAAGCAAAATGCGCATTCTCCTCCCCACATTCAGCCATCTTCCCACATATTTTCCCGGCAACTGCGTAAAAATACTCTCACAAGAGGTGAGAGTATGAAAGCGATCTTATTATCCGGCGGAGCCGGCACAAGATTGAATAACATTGCCGGCGGGCTCCCCAAGCCTATGATGCCCATTCTGGGCAAACCGCTGCTGGAACACACCGTGACCCATCTTCGCGAACAGGGATTCCGTGACCTGTGTCTGACGCTGCACTACCACCCGGAACCCATCCGGCAGCACTTCGGAGATGGCTCTGCCTTCGGGGTCCATCTGGAATACCGAGCGGAACCGGAGCCACTGGGCACCGCCGGAGCAGTGAAAAACTGCAATGACTTCTATGACGACGAACCCTTTCTCGTTATGAGCGGAGATGCCGCCTGCGATTTCCCTCTGGCCGATCTCGTGCGCGCGCATCGGAGCGGCGTGACCATCGCCCTTTCAGACAGCCCGGAGCCCCTGTCCTTCGGTCTTGTTGTAACCGACAGGAACGGCGCCGTCACAGGCTTTGTGGAAAAGCCCGACTGGGAGCACGTGGTGACAGACCGGGTAAGCACGGGCATCTATGTCATCGACCCGGAGATCATGGAGCAGGTGCCGGATGCCATAGCCTATGACTTTGCCCGCGATCTTTTCCCTCGGCTGCTGAAGCTGGGCCTTCCCATGACCGGCGTGCATTTGGAGGGATATTGGCGTGACATCGGCACCCCCCGGAGCTATTATCAGTGCAATCTGGACGCCCTGGACGGCCTGTATCGTCTGCCGGGCGGCCCCGGCCATACCCGACGCGTCCTCCCCTGCGAAAACAGAGCCCGCCTCATGCGGCTCATGGGTGAGTCTCTGGCGGAATTCGGCGCAGACTTCACCGATGGCATCACGCTGGAAACCGGCGGCCGGCGGGCCCATATCGCCCCGCTGGCGGAACGCAGCGCCCTCTGCTTTGAAGGGGACGGAACCTCTGTTGCCCGGCTGGCAGCTCTCGCAAAAAAGCTTGAGCAGATTCCACCCAAATAAAAAAGCCCCCATTCCGGGGGCTTTCCCATATATCCGATATAATATCATTTGCTTTTCCGCATCTCTCCCATGGTCTTTCGGAACCGGAAAAAAAACAACACAGCCGTAAAGGTCACCGCCAGCACATCCGCAACCGGCTCCGCCGTATAGACCGCGCGGGTCTTGTCCTCCATCAGACAGGGCATGATATAAATCAGCGGCAGCAGCAAAACAAACTTCCGCATTACCGCCACCAGCACGGATGCCCCCGCCTTTCCCAGAGAAACGAACGTCATCTGGCAGGCAACCTGAATCCCGAAAATGCAAATCACCGCGCAATAGACCCGCAGCGCATCCGCCGCATAGGTCCGAAGCGCAGCATCCGAGGTGAACATGCCCGCGAACGCATTCGGAAACAGCTGCACCAGCGCCCAGAATCCAAAAGAATACACAAGGCTCACCGCCAGCAAAAGCCAGAACGTCTCCCGCACACGTTTTTCGTTTCCCGCGCCGTAATTATAGCCGATGATCGGCTGTGCGCCCTGGGCAAGCCCCTGCAACGGCATCATAGCAAACTGCATAACACTGGTGAGGATGGTCATCGCCCCCACCGCCAGATCCCCGCCGTATTTCAGCAGGGACGCGTTGAAGCACACAGCGATCACGCTCTCACTGGCCTGCATGATAAAGGGTGCCACGCCCAGCGCCACACAGGATCCTATGATCGGAAAGTTCAGCCGGATATTCTCTTTTTTCAGCCGCAGAACGGTCTTTTTCCCCCGAAGGAAGCACAGCACCCAAACACAGGACACCTCTTGACTGATGACCGTGGCCATCGCCGCGCCCCGAACACCCATGCCGAAACCGAAGATAAACAAAGGGTCGAGGAGAATGTTCAGTCCCGCGCCGATAAGCACCGTCACCATGCCCATGCGGGAAAAGCCCTGCCCCGTAATAAACGGATTCATGCCCAGCGTGACCTGGACAAGGACCGTACCCACGGCATAGACACTCATATAGGACCAGGCATACCCGATGGTATTCTCGCTGGCACCAAAAAACATCAGCAGTTTTTCGCCCCAGAGAAGGAGCGCTGCCGTCAGAACAACGGAGAGCAGCACCAGAAAAGCCAGGCAGCTCCCCATGATCCGCTCCGCCGCGTCATTGTCCTTTTGTCCCATGGCAATGGACGCGCGGGGCCCACCCCCGGAGCCAACCAGCGCCGCAAAGGCGCTGACGATCAGGATAATGGGCAGACACACGCCCACACCGGTGAGCGCCAGATCTCCCTCCCCCGGCATATGGCCGATATAAATACGGTCCACGATGTTATACAGCATATTGACAAGCTGCGCCACCACCGTAGGAATCGCCAATTTAAACAGAAGTTTTTTTACCGGTTCTGTTCCAAGGAATTCATTTTTCTGTTCCAAATTGATTTTCTCCCGAAGGCTCAGACATCCGCGTCTGTACCAAAGTACATAAGCTCCCAGATTGCGGGCGCTTCATAGCGCTCCGCCACGGTTCCGTTTTCCAGTTTTTCCAGCGTGGCCGTGCCGGTAACGCGGATATAACTGGGGTCCAGCTTGGCCATCCGCACCAGAGTCCGCAGAGCGCCGGAGGATTTAGCCTGCACGCTTTCCTTGCTGTCATTCAGCGTGAAATATTCAATAATATTTTCCTGCTTATACGTAATCCGGTAACGGCCTTTTCCGTCATCGTAGTCATAAACCAGTGTCTTATAAAAATGCTTCTTTGTCACCGGGTCAAATTCGGGCTCCGTTTGGGTATAGGCCACACAGTCCCCATTCTCTCCCAGCACACTCCCCTCCTTCGCCAGGAGGAAGACAGGAAAATGCTCATAGCCGTACTTTTCTCCGGCCGTGATATAGCTTGAGATGACCGTATAGGGGCCGATCTTCGCCCGTCCCCAATACCAGTGATGCATGAGCCAGAACATTCCTTTATTGCCCCAGTTATGGTCATGATAACCGGTGCCGGTGAGGGTATAGGTCTCCTCCCCAATGGTCACGGTTGCCTCCATATTTCCTTCCGGAATGGAGGGCAGCCAGGCAAAATAATCCTTTTTGCCGAACAGGATATGTCCCGTTCCCGGCCGCCAGGAGGGGATATTTCCCTTCAGCGTAACATCCGCCGTAGCCCGGTCCGTCTCATAGTGGATGCGGTAATTCTTCAGATCACCCTCGCAAAAACTGCGCCCCATTTTCACGGAGCAGCTGCTGCGCGCAAACGAGCAATACTCCATAGAGAACCCCCGGCTGTCCTGAAAGTGCGTGCCGTCCGGACGGGTGAAAGAAAGGCTCATACTGGGAGCGAATCCCGCTTTGCCGGCTGTAACGGGCTGGCTGTAAAAGATGATCACAAGAGAGGACCCGTCCGACATTTTGCCGTCAAAGTACCACCACTCGTATTCCCCGAACCGCCCCTGTGTGTGGAGACCGTCCTCCCAGGGCATGACGCCGTCCGTCCGGCGCCCCAGATACCGGTGCTCCTCTTCCCTTTTCGCAAGCCTTGCCGTCTTCATTTTTGCCATCAGAGCCCGCTCCTTTTTCATGCAGTAATCCTTCCCAATTGTAGCACGGGAGCCTCCCCCGCGCAAGAAAAAGGACCACAACTTTTCCCTCCCTCTTTCAAATTCAACTCAAGTTCACCAAGCCGTCTTGCGCATTTGATTTTTATCCGCCGCAGCCCTTTCTCGGCGGAAAGAACCGTACAAACGCAAAGCAGCGCCGCGTTTGCGGCGCTGCTCCGTTTAAAGTTTTCTGTATTTCCCTGTCCGAACGATCCGCATCAAAGCGGAAGACCGGGAACGGCATCCGACTGACGCTCGATCAGCCGGTACCGTCCAGCATAGCGCCGTTGGAAGGATGCTCCGCCACAGTCACATTGCCGCCGGCCGCAACAAACGCATCGTATGTCAGGGCCGCTTCGCCAAACCACTGCTCATTGAAGAGCATCTCCACCGGGAAGGTCACATAGTCGCCGGCTTCGATCAGGGCGATGTATTCCCCAGCGGAGCCTGAGGTCTGGATATCCTCGCAGGAATTGACGAAATCAATCAGATAGGCCTGATAGGCAGCCTCATCGGTGCCGCCGGCAGGGTCTGCAGACGCTTCGCCGGAGGCCGCAGGAGCGTCATCCGCCGCCTTGGTCACCGCAATGTATTCCGCCAGCTCAAACTGCTCGGAATAGGCGCCGACCTCAATGCCGGTGAGCATCTCAAACTGCGCGGACTGAAGGATGATATTCAGCACGTTGGCAGCAGACTTCTGCAGATCACCCAGGCAGAGAACGCCGGATTCATACTGAGCATAGAGGGATGCGCCGGAGCCACCGGGCATGATGAGGTCGTTGCCTGCATGCATGCTGTTGACAGGCTGAGACTGACCGCCGCCCCAGTCGGTCATAATGAGACCGGCAAAGCCCCATTCGCCTCTGGGAATATCGGTGCAGAGATCATAGTCATCCGCAGCGGGGATGGAGTTATTCACGTTGTAGCTGGTCATGATGGCCATGGGCTGCGCCATCTTCACCGCGATTTCAAAGCCCTTCAGATAAATCTCGCGCAGGGCCCGCTCGGTGACGGAGTTATTCTCGCTGTTGCGGTTGGTCTCCTGGCTGTTGGCAGCATAGTGCTTGATGGTCGTGCCAACGCCCTCATGGCTTTGGACACCAAGGGTGGTGCTAGCCGCCGTGATGCCGGCCACCAGAGGATCTTCCGAATAGTACTCAAAGTTGCGGCCGCAGAGGGGGTTGGTGTGAATGTTCATACCGGGAGCCAGCCAGAGGGTAACACCAAACTCTACCATCTCGGTGCCGATGCATTCACCGAAGGCATACATGATCTCGGTATCCCAGCTCTGAGCGATCATGGTGCCAATGGGGAAGGCTGTGCAGAACTGATAATAGGTTTCCTCGCCGGAGGCATAGCTCTGGTTGATGCGCACGCCGGCCGGGCCGTCGGCCAGAACGATGTTGGGAATGCCAAGGCTGTCAAAATACTTGTCGGTGGTCTCACCGGCCGCACCGGACACGGAATAGGACTGAGCGCCGATGATCGGCTCAGAGGAACCCATGCTCATGCCGCCGCCCATGACGATGTAGCTCATCTCTTCCGGGGTAAGGTTGGCGACGAATTCTTCCATCGTGATCTTGCCGGTCGCCACATCTTCCAGCTTCATGCTGTCAAGAGCCTGGACGACTTCCAGCGTTTCCTCATAGCCGCTGAGGAGACTGGACTCAAAGGTATTGGCCTCCTTGGTGTAACGGGGGTTGGCCTCCTGGTCGATGATCGCATAGTCGCTGTCGGGCGTGACATAGCTGACGATCGCCTCATCGTCGTAGGGGGATGCATTGTTGACCGTTTCGAAATCCGCTGCCTTCAGGGCGATCTTCGCCGCAGCAGCGATCTCTTCCGCCTCGCCGGCATAGCTTATGGCCTCAGCACCGGCGTTGGACAGTATATCGATCTCCTGATCCTGCTCCATCTGGTTGCTCAGCTGCTCGGTGATGACCAGTCCATCCAGACTCAGCACAGCAGCAGCCTCGGTATTACGGGAGCTGTTGCCCACCCGGATCACATAGTCACCGGCCTGCAGGATATAAGCCGCGCGCTCCATGCTGTAAGAGCTCATTTCCGCGGTGTTATAGGCAATGGTCATGGTCTGGGACTCGCCCGGAGCCAGCTCGTCGGTCTTGCCGAAGGCTATCAGTTCCTGATAGGGCACTTCCAGCTCTCCGCCGGGCGCAGAGAAGTAGATCTGAACGACTTCCTTGCCGGAATAGGTGCTGCCCACGTTGGTGACCGTGACCGTCACTTCCACTTTTTCCGTATCGGCTGTCACTTCATCCACCACGATCTCAAAATCCGTGTAGGACAGACCATAGCCGAATTCATAGGCAACATCCAGACCGAAGGTATCGAAGTAGCGATAGCCGACGTAGATATCCTCGGTGTAAACCTCATGCAGGGCATCGCCGTCGTTGGAGGCGAAATGCTCGGAGGTGGGATAATCCTCATAATTGATGGCCCAGCTGTCGGTAAGCTTGCCGGAAGGCGTGTATTCGCCGTTGAGGATCTGGACCAGAGCGTCGCCGCCCTGCTGACCGGCCTGAGACATCAGGAGCATGGCATCCAGCTCTTCGATCTCGTCATAGAACTTGGTGTCAACAATACCGCCCACGTTGAGAATAACGATGGTGGTTTCAAAGGCCTTTGCGATCTTCTCCAGATTCGCCCGTTCCACGTCGCCCAGATAATAATCCAGAGCATCCGCGGTGCGGTCAGCGCCCTCGCCGGAGTTGCGGGAGACGACATACAGAGCCGTGTCGCTGCCGGCAGCCAGCGCGGATTCGATATACTCATCGACAACGATGTCATCCAGCTTTGCGCCGGCACCGAAGGTCATGCCGCCGCTCGCGCCGCTGGTATTGTTGGCATCGTAATAGGTCTTATAGGCTTCCAGATAATCCAACGTGGTGATTTCATATCCGGCTGCCTCAAAACCTTCCCATACCGTGGTGTAATCACGCTGATTCACGCTGCCGGAACCGTTACCGCCTTTTACGGTGTTATAGGCTCCGCCGCCATACAGCGCGATTTTACCGCTGTCCGCGATGGGCAGGGCCCCGTTCTCGTTTTCCAACAGGACCATTCCCTGGGTGGCTATGTACTGCGATGCCGCAGCGTTGTCAATTTCGCGCTGTGTGACCTCATCAGAAGTCGTGGCTGCCATAGCGGAATAACCAAAGCTCATAACCATGGCCACCGTCAGCACAACCGCCAGAATACGGGATAGCTTTCTCATGTGCACCTCTCCTTTTAATGATTCCGCGCAAAATGCAGCGGTAATATAATATGGATCCCCGCGGATCTCAGGCACAGGATTTCAAAACGTCTCCGTCAGCCGGAGGACGTCCATCGAGCATAGAGAGTCATATGGTCCGAAACAGTGTCCGCGGAAAAATCCCAGCGCTGTGCGCCGCCTTCATCCACATACCACCCATCAAAGGCATATCCCTCCCTGCTGGGCGGAGCCGGCTCGCTCACAAGCTCGCCATACTCCAGTTCCTGAGACGGCACATCCGTACCACCCCGTGCGTCAAACGACACCGTATAACCGCCGGCGCTTATGCCCGCGATCAGCAGCACAAGCAAAAGCGCAAACATCACAAGAATGACCCGCTCCACGGTTTTCACGGATACCTTTACATTCTTATACAGTCCGCCGGACGCGGCATCGCTTTCTTTATTCTCTTGATTTTGGGGTGTCTCGTTCATTATTTTTTGACCAGATACTTCCGCATATCAATGGCACAGGCAATCAGGATGATAACGCCTTTGATGACATAGATCATGTTCGCGCTGACGGACAGGAAGTTCAGACCGACGAAAATCAGCTGCAGCAAGAACACACCGATGATAACGCCGGAGATCTTGCCCGTGCCGCCCACGAAGCTGACGCCGCCAATGACGCAGGCCGCAATGGCATCGCAGTCATAGTTGAAGCCGGTGGCAGCGGAGTTGGAGCCAATGCGGGCGCCCTCAATGAAGCCGGTGATGGCATACATGACGCCGGCCAGCACAAACACGCCGATTATGGTGCGCTTGACGTTTACGCCGGAAACATTCGCGGCCTCCTCGTTGGAACCAACGGCAAACATGTTCTTGCCGAAACTTGTCTTGTTCCAGATAAACCACATGATGACCGTGACAATGGCGGCATACAGGATGTACCAGGGAACCGCCACACCGCCCACGGTAAACATGGTGCCCTTGATGAAGTTCGTATAGCTGGCATCCAGGCCGGAAATGGTCTGGCCGTTGTTCGTTCCGATCATCAGGAACATGAGAATGCAGCCATATACGATCATCTGCGTGGACAAGGTGACAATAAAGGGATGGAGCTTGAATTTCGCCACAAACCAGCCGTTCACAAGGCCGACCAGCGCGCCCACAAGCATGACCAGAAGCAAAACGAACGGAATGGGGAGCACCGGCAGGTTGGGGAAAATCTTATTGGCATAGCCCACCATCTGCAGAAGCGCTGCGGAAATGCACGCAGTCAGACCGACGCAGCGGCCGGCAGAAAGATCCGTACCCGTAAGGATGATGGCGCCGGCTATGCCAAGAGCAATGGGAAGCTTCGCCGCCGACAGAGAGATGATGTTCACTATGGACGACAGAGACAGGAAGGCAGGCACCCGAATACTGATGAATATGATCGCCACAATAATAAAGATATACATGGCATTATCAAAAAAGATATCCGTGAGCAGCCGCTTCTTATCCTCTTTGGCCATGGCTTTGAATGCATCGATCCGCCCCGGCAGTCCTTTCCGGAACTCCTTCGCTTCCGGTTCAGGTCCTTCTGCCGGCTGAAGATCCGCCGCTTCTTTTTCCGCGCGCCGCTTTTCTATATATTTCACCAGCCATATTTTTTCATGGGGATCTATGAAGTCCGATTCTTTTTTCATCTTTTTGCCTCCTTACGCATACATGGCCGCAAGGGTCATGATTTCTTCCTGGCTGGTTTTTTTCGCGTCAACTTCGCCGGCCAGCCGCCCGCCGGACATGACCAGGATCCGATCACAGACACCCAGCAGCTCAGGCATTTCGGAAGAAACCATAATAATGGTCTTCCCCTCCTTTGCCAGATTCAGGATCAGCTGATAGATCTCATATTTCGCGCCCACATCAATGCCCCGCGTCGGCTCATCCAGAAGCAGGACCGTGGGTGTGGAAAGAAGCCAGCGGCCCAGAATGACCTTCTGCTGGTTTCCGCCGGAAAGACTGCGGATCTTTGTGGCCTGGTTCGGCGTTTTGATGCGCATGGCCTTGATCGACCAATCCGTGGCCTCCGCCATTTTCTTTTTGCTCAGCATGCCGTGGCTGATGTATTTTTTCAGACTGGAAACAACCGTGTTGTCCCGGACCGACAGAATGCCGAATATACCGGTGGCCCGCCGCTCCTCCGTGAGAAGCGCGAAGCCGTTCTTTATGGATTCCTCCGCGTTTCGGTTGCGAACCTCCTGACCGCTGAGCCGGATCGTTCCGCTTTTCCGGGTCGCAATGCCGAATATGTTTTCCAGCACCTCCGTGCGCCCGGAGCCATCCAGCCCCGCAATCCCCAGGATTTCTCCGCTGTGAGCGTCAAAAGACACATCCCGGATATGGGAATACATTGCCGACAGATCCCGGACCTCCAGACTCACATCACCCACAACATTATCCTTGGGCGGATAGCGGTTCGTGAGCTCACGGCCCACCATAAGCCGGATGATCTCCTCCATGGAGAGGCCCTTGGCCGGCTTGGTCGCCACCAACTGGCCATCCCGCATGATCGTAACCTCGTCCGATATGCGGAGGATCTCCTCCATTTTATGAGAGATATATATAATGGCGCAGCCGCGATCCCTGAGCATGTTTATGATCTTGAAAAGATGCTCCACCTCCGCTTCCGTCAGCGAGGAGGTCGGCTCGTCAAAGACGATGACCCGGGCCCGGAAGGACACGGCTTTCGCGATCTCCACCATCTGCCGCTGCGAAACCGGCATGGTGCTCATGATCGTTCGCGGATCCACCTGTATGTCCAGTTCTTCAAATATGGCTTTCGTGGCTTCCAGCATCTTTTTTTCGCTGGTAAGCGGGATGTATTTGCTGACTTTGGGAAATCGCCCAAGCCAGATATTGTCCATAACATTGCGTTTGAGTGCCTGGTTAAGCTCCTGGTGTACCATGGCGACGCCGTTATCCAGCGCATCACGGGCACTTTTAAAACTGACTTCCTGTCCGTCCAGATATATGTGTCCCTCATCCTTCTGATAGACACCAAACAGACATTTCATCAGCGTTGACTTACCGGCGCCGTTTTCCCCCATCAGCGCATGGACCGTTCCGGCCTTTACCGTCAGGGACACGTTATTCAGCGCCCTCACACCAGGAAAGGACTTGCTGATCCCCTCCATGCGAAGCAGCGGGGTATTCTCCGTGCGTTCCTCCATGATTCACCTCCGATAATAATCTGCGCGGCCGCGCAGGCGGCCGCGCAAAAGTGCTGCGAGATAATGGAATTAGTCGTAAACGCCGTAGGGGATAGCGATCTTCCAGGTGCCTTCCAGCATGGTGGGATCAATGCTTTCGACCGCATCCGCGCCATTCATATAGTTCTGAGCAACCGTAACAATGGCCTCGGCCATGCCGACAGCATCCTGCTTGATGGTGCCGGTCATAATGCCGCGGTTGATGAGGTCCACGGCCACGTCGGTGGCATCAACACCAAACACGGGGATGAAGATGCTGGGAACCGCGGGATTGTTGAAACCGGCGGTCTGAAGGGCAGAGATAGCGCCGTTTGCCATATCGTCGTTGTTGGCAATGACCAGCTCGACCATGTTGTTGTTTGCGGTGTTATACAGCGCGAGAATGGTGTTCATGTAGTCGTTTGCGGCCTGAGCGCTCCAGGAGCCGTTCTGGTCCACAAGATACTTGTCGGTGTTGTTGGGATCATAGAAGCTCAGAGAGGGCTTGCCGGCAGCATTCAGAATCTTGTCGGCATCTTCCACGCCATACTGAGTGCGGGCAATGGCCTCCATGTTGCCTTCCTGGCCCTTGAACATGACATAGGAGATGACACCGTCGCCGTTGAGGTCGATGGCGTTATAGTTGGCAAGGACATATTCGCCGATCATCTCGCCCTGCATGTGGCCGGCCTCTTCATAGTTCGTGCCGACAAAGATGCACTTGTCATAGCTTTCGATAACAGACTGCTCGATGGAGCGGTTAAAGAAGATGACGGGGATGTTGGCGGTTCTGGCCATTTCGATGATGTTCTGCGCCGCATCGTTGGAGCCGGTGTCCACGATGTTGACGATCAGAAGGCTGCTGCCCTTGGCAATAGCAGTCTGAACCTGCTCGGTCTGCGTAGTCTGGCTGGCGTTTGCGTCATAGTTCTGATAGGCGATGCCAGCCGCTTCAAGAGCGCTGTCAAGAGCCGTACGAACGCTGGACAGGAACACGTCACCGAAAGTGTACCAGAAAACAGATACTTCGCCGCCCGCGCTGGCAGAGCCGCCGGCACCGCACGCAGCCATGCTAAACAGCATGCAAAGAGCCAAAGCAATCGCTAAAACCTTTTTCATAATGGCCTCCAAATTAGAAATTATTAAGGTTTTCCCTTGGATTTATTATATATGTCGCAAATGCTCTTGTCAATGATGCCTTTTCAATTTATCTTTCGTGCATTTTGCACAGAATTTCGTTCCTTTCCGGCTTCAACCAAAGCCTTCCCTCGCGCTCCCATCGCTTCAATATTACCAACATTATTAATAATTCGTTTATTTCGTCTCGCAATACTGTCTTTGGATTCTTTCCCCTTTCGAAAAACAGAAAGAGCAGACCAAATGGCAGGTGCTCGTAAAACAGTTAAACCAAAAATTTAAACTATTTTACGGCATCTGTCAGACGGGGTTGGCTAAACAAAAGTTAGCGATACTTGGTTTGATAACCGAGTATCGCTTCTTTTTTTACCCGTAAAAACGCTTTTGTGGAGGTACATATGTAAATTCTCGTCTCTCGCGCTTCAGCCTCGCCCTCTGTCCTCTACGTTAATGCAGCATCTCCGTACTGGCAAGCAGACGGTCAAAATCACTCTGATACAAGCGATCCTGGATAACCCGATACTGCTCAAATTCACTTTCCGCAAAAGCCTTTGCAATCGCAGCAGTTACCTTACCCTTATCCTGCAAGATTTCCGCATCGTTGAATTGCAGAAATGCATCCAGCTTCGAGGCCCAGTCTGCCATTGTCATAGGAATGTGACGCCTGGCCTGCCTTGTGGCATAGTCGAGATACATGGTGACAATTTCGTTCAGTTCCTGCAGTTCATCAACAGACAAGTAGTTTTTGGCGACAGATACATCCGCCTTTACGATTTTGCCGTCAGGCGCATTGCGCCACGAGGTCAGGCCCATATGTTCTTTTGTATGATCCGCTCTGGCCATAATTACTTCGGCCGCAGTATTGCCGTGAACCGCATAGTGCATCTTGTTCTGCACCGCCGCAAAAAAATCCTTTGTGATCTGGCTGTCCACAGAGTAATCAACAGCCGTGGCATATATATCCGTGATCTTCTGATAGAAACGGCGCTCACTGGCCCGGATCTCCTGGATTTCAGAAATCAGATGTTCAAAATAGTCCTCATCGAAAATCTGACCGTTGATCAATCTGCTCTTATCCAGGACATAGCCCTGCTTGGTAAAAGTGTCCAGCACCTTGGTCGCCCACTGTCGGAACTGCGTTGCCCGCACGGAATTGATGCGGTAGCCAACAGCGATAATAGCAGACAGAGAGTAGAACTTATACTGATAGGTTTTGCCGTTATCTGCAACTTGTGCAAATTTTGCACAAGTTGCATGCTCGACCAGTTCGCCAGACTCAAATATGTTTTTAAGGTGCTTGGTCACAACACTTCTGTCCACATCAAAAAGCTGCCCGATCGCTTTTTGAGTGAGCCACACATCCTGATCCTGCACCCGCACCTCAACGCCATCCTCCTTAGCGTCTTTTGTAAACACCAGGAAATCGACAGTGCTGTTTCTGATCTGCAGTTTGCCGCCATTCGTATTGTTCTTGTTGTTTTCAGCCATAGAACATCACCATCCCACAGATTCTCAGCAAAGTTTTGATCGATCAAATTATAGCACACAGCGGCATCGTTCGCAAACCTTATCCTCTGGCCTGCACAAGAAACGACCCAAGCCCACCTTTAAAACAACAAATGAAAACAATACGCCAAGGCATGAACCCCAGCCCTTCTATTTTTATTCCATGAATAAAGGGTGAATATGTACTGAATTCTTGCCTAGGCAAACTGCACAATTCAACACGCGTTCAACATGCAGCACTTTTAGCTCCTGTTAGCGGATAACAAGAAAACCGTTGAAGACCTAGATCTTCAACGGTTTTCTTTTGGTCCGAGTGACTGGACTTGAACCAGCGGCCTCCTGAACCCCATTCAGGCGCGATACCAAACTTCGCCACACCCGGATATGCTGCGTTTCAGCCTTGTTATATTAACACACACTCCGGGAGATTGCAAGCATTATTTTTGTTTTTTCGAAATTTTTTTGATTCTTCTTCCGCTCAGAGATTTTTCATCCCGTCTGGGCCGCCTTTTTATCCAGCGCGCGGTTGCGGAACCAGATAAGGATGCCGCAGGAAACCATCAGCGTGTTCAGCACATAGAAAAACATCACATACCAATGAACCGTCTCATACCAGGGCTGAGGCGCGTTATATGAAATAAGAACAAACTTTCCGATGAGCGCAAAAACGTATCCCGCCCAGATGAAGAAATAAAACGGCAGACTGACACCCCGCGTTGTCCGGGCGCGCCACGCCTTCACGATGTTCAGAGGCCACGAAACGCCGAAGCAGATGACCATCATCATTTCCATCAGACCGGCCAGCGCTTCCATATTCACACCCATGGTTCCCTCCTCATTCCAGCGTAATGCCATACACCTGCTCGTTGCGGGTGCCTATGATCACCGTATTGTTATAGATTACGGGGCTCGCCTCCATAGTGCATCCGAACCCGAACGTATCGCAAAGCTCACCGGTGAGTCCGTCGAACCAATACATTTTGCCCTGGATGCAGCTGGTGTACAGAACATAGCCCCTGCCCTCCGTGTCATAAAAGCAGGTAGGCGTGGACCAGGAATAGCTGTCGGAGGTATAGGACCATATCTCCTCGCCGGTTTCCGTGTCCAGTGCCAGAAGCTGGCCGTTCCAGCTGTCGGGATACCTGGCCATGGCCACATAGAGAATGCCATCAAGACTTCCAGTGCCGAGACTGAGCGAACCCTGAACACCGCCGGAGAGCCCCTCTTCGGAATAGCATTCATAGACCCGGCTCCAAACCTCTTCGCCGGTGACCGCGTCGATTTTCCAGACAGGAATGCCCACTGTGGACCAGCTGCGCCAACCGTAATGGAAGGAGGTGCTGAGATACACATAGGGATGGCCCGTCTCATCCACCTCCAGCACCGCGGTGCAGTTGGTGTCATCCAGACAGTCAAATCGCCATTCGATTTCCAGATCGTTGAGATCAATGCAGACAAAGTCACCGCCGTTGTCGGAGATCATCAGATGACCTCGCCAGATGATGGCGCTGGATTCCATACCATAATAATACTGTTCAGCCGTTTCGGAGGTGAACGTAAACTTCACTTCCTCCGGATCCACATCAATGGTCCCGTTCTCCGGGTCATATTCGGTATTCAGATCCAGAATATACAGCACGCCGTTTTCACCGGGATAAATAAGCTGGTCGGTCTCCGCGTCCACCAGAGGCGAGCTGTCAAAGGCAGACCAGGAGCGGGGCGCAAAACTGTCGCCCGCGCCGGTAGTATAGAGGACCTCGCCGTCGATGAGGCTTACCACCATAATGCGGGAGGCCTCCCCGTAGGCGTTCGTCACGCCGCCGCCCACATAGAGCAGCGGATAGCCCCTGGGATCCAGCGCGCCCGCGCCCTTGAAGGTATACCCCAGATAGAGGGAATCACGGGTGGACTCGCCGGTTTCCAGGTCATAGAAATACACCCGGCCACCCATGGTGGCATAGATGACCTCCACAAGACCATCCTTTTCCTTGGCCCAGTCATACATATTCATGATGGCCTTCGTCTCCGCGGGCCATTCCACTACCAGCGGCTGGCCGGTCCATCCGCTGCCGCCCCAGTAGTTTCCGCTGGCATCCTGAATGCCGGAGGTCGTGCGCACCCAGCGGTCTCCGAATGTCGCGGACGCGATCTCCGCAAGGCCGTATTGGGCACTATTGCGGAAGTTGTTCCCCCGGAAGGTGACAATGCCCTTCACGGCGGTGTATTCCTCCGCTCCGCCGAAGTCGATATAGTGCTCCTCATCGGCCGTATAGGAATCCACTTTCTTTCCGTCCGCCATGATGGACTGGCTGGTGATGATTTCCTCCAGTTCGTCCGCATCCTGATACCGGGGCTCAAACGCCGGCAGCGCCGTCGGTTCCGGCGTGGGAGACGGGGCGGGCGTGGGTTCCGGCGTAGGTTCCGGGCTGGGAGACGGCGTAGGCGCCGGCGTCGGAGACACGAACACAGCGCTTTCCGTCATTTCCTCCAGTTTGGATCCGCCGGGGGCCAACATGCCCGCCAGCTGGAAAATGATCCAGAACAGCACCACCAGAAGCAGCACCAGCACCAGAATTTTCAGAAGAGCGCGGTTCATTTCTTTCTTGCTCAATGTCTCTATCTCCCACCGAAACTAATTTGTTTTATTCAGCAAAATGGATATGGTTGTTTATATGATCCTGACAGAAGCAGTGATACCCGGCGCAGCGGCTGCAATACCGGAATTCCAGTTCGGGATGGTCCGTGTCAGTTCGTCCGCAGACGGCACACTTGCGGGTATATCCCTGTGCCTTCTGCTGTTGCTGAACCTTTTTGGCGGCCTGCTTATATTGGATGGTCCTGGCCTTCTGCTTGGCCCGTTTGGGGCTCACAAAGCCCCAAAGCCATTCCCCAAAGAACAGCAGATAGCCCGCCATAGCCACCACGGGAACCAGGGCAAGACCGAACTGACCGGCCAGGAGATAGGACGCGATGCTCACCGCAAACAGAGCCGCATCCACCCAGGCAAGCCACTTCATTTTCACCGGGATGATATAAAACAGCAGCACCCGCTGCTCCGGCCAGAGCGTAGCAAAGGCGAGAAACAGGGACAGGTTCACATAGGACGCAGACACCAGGATGCGGGTCCCCGTGATCCAGTAGAACACCAGCGAATAGAGCACCGTGAGCAGAATGCCGCTGAAGTAATAAATGGTAAATTTCCCTTTGCCCCATTCGTGCTCCAGGCTCGTGCCGATGAAGTAGTAAAAATAAAGGGAGATCGCCAGCACAAGCACCCTTTGAAAGCCCATCACTTCCGGCACGATGATAAACGTGACGATCCGCCATACCTGTCCCCGACAGAACAGGGCCGGGTCGAAATACAGCATGGAATAGAGCGTTCCGGTTTGGTCCATCAGCCCAAAGAGCCAGACCAGCACATTTCCGATGACGATGTACAGCATCAGCCGGGGCACGCCGAAGTTGGGATGCTCCCAGCAGAATTTCTCGATTTTGCGATTTAAGAATTTCAAAAAGATTCACCTCCTGGTCATCATACCCTTTTTTTCCCGCAAAGTCTATACAATTCCTGTATTTTTCTCTTTCAAAAAGGGTCATGCTGTGGTATAGTATATCCTGTATGATTATGTCAGATGAAAACTTAATAGAGGGAAAGAACGCCGTAATCGAAGCCATTCGCGCCGGTCGGCCGCTGGATAAAATCTTTCTGGCCAAGGGTTCCAAGGATAAGGCTCTTGGTTTTATCGCCTCCAATGCCCGTGCCGCGGGTGTTGTTGTGACGGAATGCGACCGCCGGAAGCTGGATGGCATGAGCACCACCGGCGCCCATCAGGGCGTCGTCGCCGTGGCTGCGGCCCGGGAATACTGTGACGTGGAGGATATTCTCGCCCACGCCCGTGAGTTGGGCCAGGATCCCTTCATCGTTGTCTGCGACGGGATCGAGGATCCCCGGAATCTTGGCGCCATCATCCGCTGTGCCGAGTGCGCGGGCGCCCATGGTGTCGTCATCCCCCGGCATCACTCCGCCGGCATCACTGCCGCCGCGGACAAAGCCAGCGCCGGCGCCGCGGAGCATATGCTCATCGCCCGCACCACAAACCTCACCGCCGCCCTGGGCGACCTGAAAAAGGCCGGTCTCTGGGTATACGGCGCAGAGGCCAACGGAAACGCCCAGCTCTGGAAGACCGACATGAAGGGCCCTGTGTGCCTGGTCATCGGCTCCGAGGGCCAGGGGATCTCCCGTCTCGTTCGGGAAAACTGCGATTTCATCGTAAACATCCCCATGGCCGGCAAGGTCAACTCCCTGAACGCTTCCGCCGCCGCCGCCATTCTTCTTTACGAGATCGTCCGTCAGCGCCATGAGTGATCCCCGCATCGACAGTCTGACCCCCGATTTCGGCGACTTTACACCCACTCTTCCCGGCGAAGAACGGATCACCTCCGCCCCCGCGGAAATATCCGCTCCCGACGACGCACCCGAAGCAGCCCCCACAGCAGAAGCCGCGCGAGAGTCCGAGTCCATCGCGGACCGCTCCCGCCGTCTTGTTACGGATGCCTTCGGCGAAGTGCTTCGCCAGTATCAAAACGCCGCCGTTCCCGAACCCTCTTCCCAGCCGCAGGAGCAAGAAAGCCCTGCGGCCATAAGTGTTTCTCCGGAAACGGAGGAGCCCGGCGAATTTCTCCGGGCCATTCTGGAGCTTCAGCGGGAGGGCCGCCCGGAGCATCCCATTTCCGAACCGGATATCGATCCGGAGCCGGAGGCCGAACCGGATACCGACTGTGACCCGGTGCTGAAACCGGCTCAGGAACCGGAAGCAAAAAAGCGCCCCCGCGTGACCGTGGGTGAGGACGGCATCATCACCATCCAGTACAATCCTCAGCCCGAAGAAACCGAAGAACCGGAAGAAGCCCCGTCTGCCGGCGCCTCTCCGGAAGAATCCGCCCCCACAGACGACACACCGGAGGCGATCAACACCCCGCCGGATCGCAGCGGTGAAGATGCCGCCGATAAAGACGCCCCCACCTGGAAGGATCGGCTTCTGAAGCCTGTCGGCTACGTTCTTGCCATCGTGGCGGCCATCAGGGCCGGCCGTGCCATGGACGCCCGGATGGACGACCTCCCCGCAGAGGATGAGGAGCCGGAGCTTTCACCCAAGAAAGCCGCGAAATATTATTCCGCCCATGCGCGTCCTCTTCGTACCCGCACCCGTATTGCCACTCTTCTGTGTCTCATTCTGGCCTGGATCAGCTTCAGCTTCCCCATGGCCGGACTTCTGGGAAAAAGCGTTTCCGCGCAGGCCGGCGTGTCTCTTGTTTTGACGCTCGCCGTTATGCTCACGACGCTGGACGTTCTCACCGCCGGCATCCGCCAGCTGTGCGATCTGCGTCCGGGCCCGGAATCTCTCGCCGCGCTTTCCGCTCTGCTCGCCTGTGTTGACAGCGTTCTTGTCATGACGGGCCACGGCGAACATCTCTCCTACTGCGCCCCCGCAGCCCTGTCGCTCACCGCCGCACTGTGGGGTCAGCGTCTGAACTGCACGGCCCTTCGCCGCACATTCTCCACCGCAGCCGGAGCCAAGAACCCCACCGTTCTCACCTCGGAGCTGACCTCCGGCCAGGGCGGTTCCATTCTTCTGCGCGCCCCCATAGGTCAGCACAGCATCGTCCGCCGCAGCGAGCAGCCGGATGCCGTTCGTTCCGTATATACCGCTTCGGCTCCGATTCTGATCGTTCTTTGCCTGCTGCTGTCTGTTTTTGCCAGTCTGGGCGGGAACGGCTCCTATTTCCTGCACACATTCTCCGGCCTCATCGCCGTAAGTGCCGCTCTCTCCGCCTTTTTCGCCTTCCCCCTCCCCTATGCGCTGGCCGCCCGCCGTCTGCGGGATTCCGGCGCGGCCATTCTTGGCTGGGCCGGCTGCGCGGAGTTGGGGCAGAAGCGCCGCATCCTCATTACGGACGATGATATTTTCCCCACCGGCACCATCAACTTCACCGCGATCAACATTCAGGAAGGCTCTTTCATCGACAAAGTCGTCTCCTATACTGCCAGCCTTCTGGCCGCCTCCGGAAGCGGCACCGCAGAGAAGTTCATCGAACTTGTCACCCGCCGCGGCTATTCCATGGTGGACGTTGGTAACTACACCTGCCACGAGGGCGGCGGTCTTTCCGCCTGCATCCGCGACGAGCAGATCCTGGTGGGTTCCGCCAATTACATGACCCTTATGGGTATCCATCTGCCCCACAATATGGAATCCCGCAACTCCATCTGCACCGCCATCAACGGGGAGCTCGTCGCCGTGTTCACCATGGAATACACCCCCGTGACCAGCGTGCAGGACGCGCTTGTGACCCTTCTTCGCGGCCGCATCCAGGGCATCTTCGCCATCCGCGATTTCAACATCACCCCGCTGATGCTCCGCCAGCTGTTCCGCATCCCCACAGAGAATCTCACATTTCCCTCCTTCCGGGAGCGTTACCGCATGGCCTCCGTCGCAGCCGGGAAAACCGGCCCGGCCAGCGCAGTCATCACCCGCAGCGGCATGATGCCTCTGGTAGAGACCGCCGAAACCGGCCGCCGCCTTTACAACGCCGGCCGCATCGGCGCCGCCGTGTCCCTTGCAGGCAGCATTCTGGGCGTTATCATCCTGTTCCTGCTCTTCCGCACCGGAGCCTATGACACCGCCTCCGCCGGAAATGTGCTGAGCTATATGCTCCTTTGGGCCCTCCCTGTGGTCATTTTGTCCCTTGGACAGAACCGATAACAGCACATTTTTTATGAAAAATCCCGGAATTCTCATAGAAATAGTATTGCCAAGTTTTTTGCAATCGTGTATAATTCTTATTTAGTGACGACTGAATCTCAATTCGGAGTTTCCGTTTCATTGATACAGCGTAAATTAGTATCCACATAAAAGGAGAAAAACCTATGAGCACTGACACCAAAATGATCCGCAACATCGCCCTCCTGGGTCACGGCGGCAACGGCAAGACCACCCTGGCTGAGAGCATTCTCT
>CAZQFN010000017.1:0-19335 GCA_964592685.1 uncultured Oscillospiraceae bacterium
TCGAGCGCTTTGCTATAATACCACCTGCAAACTCAATTGTCAACACTTTTTTTCGGATTTTTTTAAACTTTTTTTGATTATTTTCCGGGCAGTGGGCATACTAACATTATGTTGAAGTTAAACATTTTACAACCACAAAATATTGAGTTTCACCCCCGTGAGGATACTGAATTTAATTTTCCCATTTCCCCCGAGAATACGCGAAAAGTCTTTGAAAACTGCGCCGATTTCACGGTTCGGGACGTTTTTGCAGGCGGCACAAGAGTCTCTCTTTTTGTCTGTTGGCTGGACGGAACGGTGAACTCCTCCAACATCGCCGATCAGGTTCTGAGGCCTCTGACAGACCCTGCCCGATTTCAAAAACCGGGCACTCCCCAGGAAGTCGCCGCGCAGATCCGATCCGGGGCGGTTTACGCGGGCGCCGTCCGGACGCTGGAATCCATGGACGAGCTGGCAGAGGCTCTCTGCTTCGGCCACTGTGCCGTCGTTTTTGAGGGCATGGCGCTTCTCTTCGAGCTGCGAAGCACACTTCACCGGTCCGTTCAGGAGCCCTCCGTGGAGAAATCCATCAAAGGGAGCAAGGATGCCTTCGTGGAACCCCTCCGCGTGAACACGGGGCTGGTTCGCTCCCGGCTTCACACGCCGAAGCTGAAGATGGCCGGCACCGTGATCGGCCGGAAGACCCGCACCAATGTCTCCGTCATGTGGCTCCAGGACGTGGCGGCGGAGGATCTCCCGGGGGAAGTTCTCCGGCGGCTGGACCTCTATGATGTGGACGGGGCGGTGCTGCCCGATCTGATCGAGAGCGCGCTGTGCGACGCGCCCCATTCTCCCTTTCCCCAGCTCATCCACACAGAGCGCCCGGATAAGTTCGCGGCATCTCTCCTGGACGGGCGGGTGGGCATTCTGGTGGACGGTATCCCCATCGGATACGTCGCCCCGGCCACCCTTACGGAATTCATGCGCACAAACGAGGATCTCTCCCTTCATTATATAACCGCCTCCGCCATTCGGATCGTTCGCTGGCTTGCGTTTGCCATCTCTCTTTTTCTCCCGGCCCTCTATGTGGCCGTAGCCATGTACCACGCGGAGATGATCCCCATCAAGCTCCTGCAGTCCGTGATCGATTCCAAGCAGTATGTGCCCTTCTCCACCGCTATGGAGATCGTTTGGATGCTGGTGGCGTTCGAGCTTCTGCAGGAAGCGGGGCTCCATCTGCCGGATCCGGTGGGACAGACCGTCAGCATCATCGGCGCGCTGATCGTGGGCCAGTCCGCCGTAGAGGCAAGGGTCATCAGCCCCATCGCCGTGATCGTGGTGGCCCTCTCCGGCATTGCCGGCTATACCATGCCCAGCCAGGATCTGGGTTCCGCGCTCCGGCTCTGCCGGTTCGGTCTGGTGCTGACCGCCTCCGTGGCCGGGCTGTTCGGCGTTGTGGCCGGAACGGTGTTTCTCCTGTGGCATCTTTGCTCCATTGAAAGTTTCGGCCGCCCCTATATCAGTTCCCGGGCCGACGAACATTATGCCGGCTCCCGGGCCGTATTTTTCCGGAGACCGCCCTGGAAGGATATTTACCGCGACCCTGCCATCTCCGGCGAGGACAGGCGGATGCGACGATGAAACGAGTGCTTCTTATTATAATATGTCTGCTCTTCTCTCTGCCGCTGATGCAGATGTCCGGCCGCGGCCAGGGCAGTTTTACCGCCCAGCAGGACATTGAGCGCTTTCTCCCCGTGGAAACGATCGGCTTTGACCGGGAGGACACCGGCATCACCGTTACCCTCACCACCAGCAAGCTGAGCGACGGCTCCACGCCCATCCTCCTCACCGGGCCGGCCTCCGGCATTGAGCCGGCGCTCACCCGGCTGCAGGATTATTCCCCGAAGGACGAACTGTATTTCGATCACATACAATATATATTATTGGGGGAGAACCTTTCCTCCCGGGATGTGACGCCGGTGCTGGACTGGGTGGAGCGGAGCCCCTTCATGCGCATGGACACCTATGTCTTTCTGGTGAAAGACAGCGCAAAGGAGGCCATGACCGCCGCCTCCGGCGAGATGTATGACATCACCGATCGTCTGTCCAGTCTGGAACGGGAAGCCGTCGCCCGGGGACAGCATATCTATACCCTTCTGGAGATCGCCTCCGGGCTGGCCGACCGGGGCAGCGCTTTATGTCTCGCCATAGAATCCGTTCCCTCCGACGGGACGGTATACGGCGCCGACAACGCATCCCCCGGAAATGCCTTTCTTCCGGCGGGCTACGGTGTTCTGCAGGACGGAAAGCTCATCGCCTATCTGTCCCAGGGCGAGACGCTGGGGGCCATGCTTTTCCGGCAGGACCCCACCGGTACGGAGATCGCCGTGGACGGCGCCGCTCTGGAGCTGCTTCAGGGCCGGGCAGAGGTCTCCGGCCAATGGTCCGAAGAGGGAGAGCTCACCGCCCTTCTCATCACCGCCCGGGTAACCGCCGGCATCACGGAGCAGACAACCTCCTCCCAGACCGATCCGGATGCGCTCAGTGAAGCCCTGGCCGCCGTAGTGGAGGACTGGCTCTATTCCGTTGTGACCCGCTCCCAGGCGCTTTCCTGCGACTTTCTGGCACTGGAGGACAGCGTCCTTCCTCCTGCGCTGTTTTCCTCCCGGAAAAACCACCCTTCCTGGTGGGAGGTATTTCCCGATCTGCCGATCGTTGTGACGGTGGACGCCGACATCCAGCGGGGTTATGACCGGGCAGACTGACCCCGAAAAACCAACCGGATAGACTCCACAAGGAAGTGTGCTATGAAGCCCAACACCATCACAAAAAAGCAGTTCGGCGCCATGATCCTCGTTTCCATGCTGTCCCCTTTGCTGCGTTCCCTGCCGCGGGCCGCGGTCCATTTTGCGGGAAAGGGGGCATGGCTCTCCGTGCTGCCGGCCTTTTTCCTTCTTCTGATCATGCTGTCCCTTCAAAAAAGTCTTTTCCGGCGGCTCCCGCCGGGAAAAGGCTATGCGGACATCCTTTGGGACTGGCTCGGCCCGGTGGCGGGGCGGCTGGCGCTGGCGCTGTATGGGCTGTGGTTTCTCTTCTATGCCGGCTTTGTCCTGCGCAGCGGCACAGAGCGTCTCGTGGCGGTTGTGTATCCCCAAAGCCCGCTGTTTCCCATTCTTCTGGTGATGACCACTCTGTGCCTGCTGGCGGCGCTGGGGACGCTCCGGGCCACCGGACGGGCCGCGGTATTGCTGCGCACCTTTCTTCTCGCCGCTCTCGGTCTGGTGTTTCTTTTTGCATCCCCCAATATTTCCCGGGAAAACCTGACGCCGATCCCCTGGGATAACGGAACCGGCATTCTGTTGGGCTCGCTTCCCATTGCCGCCGTGGCCGGGCTTATGGGAAGCTTCCCCTTTCTTATGGGCTATGTGGACCGGAAAGAAGCACCCGGGCGAAAAGCGATCTTTCTCATCCTGGCCGTTCTTTTGATAGCCTGGCTTCTTTGCTTTGAGGTCGTCGGCACCTTCGGCGCCGTGCTTACCGAAACGCTGAGTTATCCCTTTTTTCTCATGGTGCGGGATATTTCCCTCTTCCACATCACCCAGCGGGTGGAAGCGGTTGTCATCGTTCTCTGGATTTTCGCGGACTTTATTCTATGCACATCCATGCTCCGCTGCGCCCACGAATGCATCCGAAAGCTTTTCTCCCTGCCCGCCCCGGAAACCGAACCGGTCCTCCGTTTGAAACACGGCCGGTGGCTTCTGTGGCTGGAAGCCGGTCTTATCCTGCTGTTTTCCCTCCTTGTTCCCAATTCGGCGCTGGATCTGGAGCTTTGGTCCGATCATCTGATCCCGCTCTGCGGCGTTCTTATGATGTATGTCGGCCTTCCTGTCGCTTTTTTGCTGGGCCGGCTCCGGGGAAAAACCGGCATAACAAAAGGACATGGCCCGTGAAGCCATGTCCTTTTCGTTTCTTCCGTCGTTTCTCAGGCAAAAACCGAGTTCAGGGAAAAGTCCTCAAATCCCTCGGCCCACTGGGCGGTGGCGATGCCGGTATCCAGCCAGTCGTTCACCATATCGCCGTATTCCTGCCAGGCCGCATAATACCGCAGCGTATAGACCGTGTCCGTGGCGGAGTCATAGGTAACGCCCGCATCCGGGTCCACAAGCACCTTCCACACGACCACTTCCGCGCCATCAATGGAGACATGGCTCACTTCGCCGGGCTCCATGGCCAGGGCCATTCCGTAAATGGCGTCCGCCGTGTCGCCCTGATAGAGACACCAGCCGTCGGGGAAGGGATCCAGACCCGTCTCTTCGTTGTACAAGGCATACAGCTCCGCATATTTTGCGTCCATATCCTCCGCGGCGGTCAGCTCCGTCATGATCTGCGCCGCCAGGTCCTTATCCGTCAGAGCCGCTTCGCCGGAAGCCTCACCGGAGGCCGTTTCTTCCTCCGCTTCCTCTGCGGTCTCCTCGCCGGTCTCCTCCTCGGTATACAGGCAGATCATCTTCAGCTGAACATATTCCGTCCAGGCGCCGTCCGCATCCCCGGCGGCATAAAGCATCACATCGGAGTCGGTGTATTCGCTGCCCATCTCTCCATAGAGATCCTCAAAGGCCTGGGCATACTTGAGATCCACCTGGTTGAACCAGTTCCACAGTTCCTCCGTGCAGTACAGATTCTCCAGATACGCAAGAAAGGCCGCTTCATCGCCGCCAAAGCTCTGTTCGACGGTCTGCTGCCGGAAATCCTCCAGCGCGGTCAGATATTCCTCGTTCAAAACGATGCCCAGCTCTTCCATATGCTTATCCATGATGTGATACTGGGACAGAATGTCAATGGTATACTGCAGAACCACCTGGCCGTAGGTATAGACGGGATTTCCGTCCGTATCCACATACAGGGAACACATCTGATCCCAGTCCGTGACCGTCACGCCCTCCTGGGCGGCGATGGCCGAGGCGTTATACACGATCTCATAAAAGAATTCCTGCCAGATCACGTTTTCTCCGTCCACCGTGAAGACCACCGTCTCGGGATCGTAGGCTCCGTAGGCCGCGGCAAAGTCCAGAGGCTGCGCCTCGGTTTCCGTCTCTTCCGCCGCCGCTTCGGCCCCGGACACTGCTTCCGCCGCGGGTTCAGCGGCCGCGTCCGTTTCCTCATATGCCTCTACCGTTGCTCCGCAGGCACATAGAGCGAGAAGCATGGAAGCCGCCAGCAGAAATGCCGCAAGTTTCTTCATCATAGTTTTTTTCTCCTTGTTTCTTTTTCTTTTGATCCTATCTTATCATTTCATCCGGAAGGTTATATTGCGAATTTGTAAATTATCCGCGGCAAAGTTCCCCATAATCTCTCACAAAGGCTCTTGCCTCTTCCAGGATGCGCCGCTTGGACATGAGCTTCATGGCCACGGCGGGTTTTCCCCCGGCCTCCACCTTGATGCGGCCCTTCCATGCCTCCCGGGCATAGAGAGCGCTGATGCGCTCAAAGTCAAAATCGGTAAAGACAAACCGGACAAATCCGCCCTTCTGGGCGATGTCTCCAATGCCGCAATGGGACGCCTCGCCCCGGAGGAGCGCCACCTGTACCAGCGCGTTCACGCTGGGCGGAGGATCGCCGAAGCGGTCGCAGAGCTCGTCGGTAATGTCGTCGGCCTCCTCTTCCGTGCGGATGAGGGCAATGCGGCGATAGAGATCCATGCGCTGCTCCGGGCTTTTCACATAGGTATCCGGAATGTTGGCACTGATGGCAAGGTCGGCGGAGCATTCCGTGCGCACGGGAGGGGTCTCCCCCTTCTCCTCCATGACCGCTTCCTCCAGAAGCTTCAGATACATGTCATATCCCACATCGATGAGATGCCCGGACTGCTGGGAGCCAAGAAGATTTCCCGCTCCGCGGATCTCCAGATCCCGCATGGCAATGCGGAAGCCGGAGTTGAACTCCGCAAATTCCCGGATGGCCTCCAGCCGCTTTTCGGCGATCTCCGTCAAAACCTTGTTTTTCCGATAGGTGAGATACGCGCAGGCCCGGCGGCTGGAGCGGCCCACACGGCCCCGGATCTGATGGAGCTGGGCCAGACCCATTTTGTCCGCATCCTCAATGATCAGCGTATTCACATTGGGGATATCGATACCGGTCTCGATGATGGTGGTGCACACCAGCACCTGAGTCTCCCCCTGGGAGACCTTTTCCATCACGGACGTCAGCTCATGCTCGTTCATACGCCCGTGGGCCACGTCCACCGAAACCTCCGGCAGCATGGCCAGGATCTTCGCCGCCGCCCGCTCGATGGTGTCGATGCGGTTGTGAAGATAATACACCTGTCCGCCCCGGGCGATCTCCCGGCGGATGGCGTCGCACAGAACGCCCCAGTCGTGCTCCATCACATAGGTCTGCACCGGGAGCCGCTCGTGGGGCGGCTCTTCCAGCGTGGACATATCCCGGATGCCGGATAGGGCCATATTCAGCGTGCGGGGTATGGGCGTGGCCGACAGGGTCAGCACGTCCACCTGCTTTGCCATCTCCTTGATGTGCTCCTTGTGGCTCACGCCGAAGCGCTGCTCCTCGTCCACGATGAGAAGCCCCAGTTTTTTGAACTGCACATCCTTCTGCAGCAGACGGTGCGTGCCGATGACGATATCGCACTCTCCGCTTTTCAGCTCCGCCAGAATGCCCTTCACCTGGGCAGGCGTGGAGAAGCGGGACAGAATGCCGATGCGGATGGGATAGCCGAAAAAGCGGCTGAGGGCTGTCTGATAATGCTGCTGGGCCAGCACGGTGGTGGGCACCAGAATGGCCGCCTGCCAGCCGTCCAGCACGCATTTCATCACCGCCCGGAGAGCCACCTCCGTCTTTCCGTAGCCCACGTCTCCGCAGAGAAGGCGATCCATGGGAACGGGCTTTTCCATGTCGGCCTTGATCTCCGCGATGCAGCGAAGCTGATCGTCCGTCTCCGTGTATTCAAAGGCATCCTCAAACTCCCGCTGCCAGGGAGAATCGGGGGCAAAGGCGTGGCCGGAACTTTTCTGCCGGGCGGAATAAAGCTGGATAAGCTCCGCGGCCATCTCCTTGGCCGCCGCCTTGGCCCGGGTCCGGGCCCGGGTCCAATCCGTCCCCCCCAGTCTGGAGAGCTTCACGGGGCTGTCTTCGCCGGCGCCTATGTATTTTGTGACCATATCCAGCTGAGTGGCCGGCACATAGAGACTGTCCGTCCCCGCATAGCAGATCTTCACATAGTCTTTCTCGGCGCCGTCCACCGGCATTTTGAAAATGCCCGCAAACCGGCCTATGCCGTGGGTCTCATGGACCACCAGATCCCCCACGGAGAGATCCTCATAGGAGCCCAGCCTTGCCCCGGCGGGCAGCGCTCTCTTTCGGCGGGCAGCCCGCATGCCGGATTTCACGATCTGGGTATCGGCCAGAACGGCCAGCTTCATCTGGGGATATTCCATGCCGGAGGAAAGGCTTCCCACCGATATGACACAGCGGCCCGGCTCCGGCAGTTCCTTCAGTCTGGATTCAATATAGATATTTTTAATATCCTTTTCGGAGAAAACCTCTTTGAGCGCCTCCGCCCGGCGTTTATCGCCGGCCAGAACCACACAGCGATATCCCTCGCTGAGCCAGTGGCGGACATCGTCCGCCGCGGCCTGGGCGCTGCCCGCATAGGAGGGGAGCTGCTTGGCGGTGAGACTCATGGTCGTCCGGGGAGACAGGGGATACTGTCCCATGGTAAAGGCATCCGCCATGACCACGGGATAATCGGAAAGCTTCTCCAGCGTCTCCTCCCAGGAGCGGTAAAACTCCGAAATGCGGCCCAGAAGCGTACCGCCCTCTATAAGAAGGCGCAGATCCTCCCCGGCCTGCTTCAGATGGCTTTTTCCCCGTTCGGCACATTTTCCCGGCTGATCCATAAATACCAGCGCATTCATGGGTACATAGTCCAGCACGGTGGCCATCTGGGGATAGATGAGACACAGATACCGGTCCGCAGCAGTGAAATCCGTGTCCTGCTCCAGTGCTTCCACGTCTTTTTTCATGGTCTGCCGGAGCTTTTTCACATCGAACTTGGAGGCGCTCATATTCAGCCGCGCCCCAAGAGCATTTATCTGCGCCGCCAGAGCGGCTTTTCCGCCCTCCGCCAGAGAGGGGAGCGTCTCCGCGCCGGGAAGCACACGGAGGCTTTTCAGCGCCTGCGTGCGGCGCTGGCTGGAAGCGTCAAAGGCATGGATGGTGTCGATCTCATCCCCGAAGAAATCCAGACGGGATGGGTTTTCCTCCGCCGTGGACCATATATCCAGAATACCGCCTCGGTGGGCGAACTGGCCGGGACCCTCCACCTGTTCGGCGCCCCGGTAACCGGCCCGGAGAAGGGCGTCCACCACATCCTCCGGAGCAAGGGTCTGCCCCGGGCGCAGGGTGAAGCACACCCGCTCCAGCGCGGCGGGGGGCATCGTTCTCTGAAAGAGAGCCGCGGTGGTGCAGATCACCACCTCCGCCCGGCCTTCCGCCATGGCATCCAGCGCGGAGAGCCGCTTCTGCTCGGTCTGACGGGACACACGCTCCGAACCATAAAAGGTATAGTCCCGCCCGGTGATCACCGTTACATCCTCCTGCAGAAAATTCCGCAGGTCCGCAGCCATGCTCTCCGCGGCGGAATCGTCCGGCGCGATGACAAAGAGCGGCCGGTCCGTTTTCCGGCGCAGAGCCGCCGCCAGATGGGCCCGGTGGATCGGTCCAAGACCGGACACCAGAGCAGGCAAAGCGCCCCCCTCCACACAGGCGGGGAGGGAGGAAAGGTTTTTATTTTCAAAAATGGAAAGGGAAATTGTTTTCACGATCGTTACCTCACCCGTATTCTAATCCAGGTTTTCATCACTTTCAAGGGAAAATGTGGAGAATTTTCTCTTTATACTATATTTTAATATTGTATTTGACAGCAAAGGATGGTATAATCAAACAGTTAGAATTATTATTATAATAAGGAATACCATATAAAAAGAAAGGACGCGTTATGAACTCCTTAAACGATATATGGCAAAGCATTCTGGAAAAACTCACCGGGCAGCTCACCCCCACGGCCATCAACACCTGGTTTTCCGATTGTGTTCCCGTGGAGCTGGGCGAGCGCCGCATGGTGGTCCAGACCACCACGGACTTCAAGCGTGACATCATTCTCCAGCGCTTCAGCGAAACCATAAAAGCCGCCCTGTCCGAGCTTTTCGCCTGCGACTTTGATCTTCTCGTTCTGGTGGGTGATGAGGTTCTGGACTATCAGCATGAAAACGCGCCCGACGATTCGCTCCCCGAAGCTCTGGCCTATACCTTCGACCGATTCATCGTGGGCGCCTCCAACAAATACGCCCATGCGGCCGCCATCGCCGTGGCAGAGAATCCCGGAAAAGCCTATAACCCCCTTTTTATATACGGAAACTCCGGCCTTGGAAAGACCCATCTTCTTCTGGCCATCGGTCAGGCCATCCGGGAAAAAAATCCCTCCGTCAAAATCGGCTATATAAAGGGCGACGAATTCACCAACCAGATGATCCAGTCCCTGCGGGAGGGCTCCGCGGAGGAATTCCGCCAGCGCTACCGGAACGTGGAGCTTTTCCTGGTGGACGATATCCAGTTCATCGCCGGTAAGGACAGAACCCAGGAAGAATTTTTCCATACCTTCAACAACATCTTCGAGGCCGGCCATCAGATCGTCATCACCTCCGACCGTCCTCCCATGGACATGATGAAACTGGAAGACCGTCTGCGCACCCGCTTTGAAGGCGGCCTTATGGCAGACATCCAGCCCCCGGATCTGGAGACCCGAATGGCCATCATCCGCAACAAGGGCCAGGCTCTCGGTCTCATTCTGCCGGATGACGTGGTGGATTACATCGCCGAAAACATCACTTCCAACATCCGCCAGATCGAAGGCGTGGTCCACCGGCTCACCGCCTATCGGGACATTCTGGAGGAAAACATCACCATCGAAAGCGTGAGAAGGGCCATAAAGGACGTTATCCGCATGGGCGTCTTTGTCCCCACGCCGGACATTATCGTCACCGAAACCGGCCGCTATTTCGGTATCTCCGAGGAAGACATCCGCGGCCAGCGCCGTTCCAAGAATACCGCCATGGCCCGCCAGGTGGCCATGTATCTCATGCGAAACCTCACCAACATGTCTCTGGTGGATATCGGCGAACAGTTCGAAAACCGAAATCACTCCACGGTCCTGTCCTCCATCCGCAAGGTGGAAGAGCTTATCAAGACCGATCCCGATACCTCCGCCTCCATCCGGGATATAACCTCCAACATAAATGCCATCCACAACCGCTGAAATTCTGAACACACCCCTGTGGAAAACCGAATTACTTCTGTTTAAGACTGTTGTAAACTCTTTCACAAACATTTTCTGTTTAAAACCCTGTTTTTTATCCACATTTTTCCCAACATCACTTTTTCAGTGATTTCAAGGCTTTTTTCCACTTTTCCACATTTTTTCTTACTACTACTGTTACTACTAAAAATAATAGCTTCCCAGCTATCTATCTGAAAGAGGAGGTCCCTCATGAAATTTTCCTGTGAAAAATACCTTCTGCAGCAGGCCATCGGTACGGCTGCCCGCTGCGCCGCCATAAAAAGTCCCATTCCCGCGCTGGAAGGTCTTCTGATCGAAGCCGGCCAGGACATCCGTATCACCGGCTATGACCTGAAAAAAGGCATCTATACAAATTTCCCCGCGGACATTGCGGAAGCCGGCTCTATTGTTCTGAACGCCCGGCTTTTCGGCGAGATCGTCCGCAGCCTGCCCGACGGCATCGTTACCATCGCGGTGGAAAACGGCTATCAGGCCACCATCACCTGTGAAGCCTCCGCCTTCTCCATTCTGGGAACCGACAGCGGCGAATATCCCGAGCTTCCCACCGTGGAGCGCCAGAGTGCCATTTCCATTCCCCAGGAAATGCTGGCAAAAATGATCCGGCAGACCATCTTTGCTGTCAGCGACAATGAAAGCCGCCCGGTCTATACCGGTTCTCTCTTCGAGGTAAAGGACAACAACCTCGTCGTCGTGGCGGTGGACGGCTACCGTCTTGCCATGCGGAAAGAGGCGGTGGACGCCGCCGATGTGGAGAACTGCTCCTTCATCGTTCCCGGCTCTTCTCTTGCAGATGTGGAAAAAATCTGCAGCGATAAGGATGAAAAAGTCTCCATCACCGTGGGTGCAAAGCATATTTCCTTTGTGATCGGCGATACCGTTCTGGTGACCCGCCGGCTGGAGGGAGAGTTTTTGAATTACAGCAAGAGCGTCCCTACGGAATTCGGCATCATCATCGAGGCGGATCGGGAAGATATGATGCGCTCGGTGAGCCGCGTTTCCCTTATTATTGATGAAAAGTCGAAGAATCCTCTCCGTCTTTCCGTTACCTCCGGCCGCCTGATCATCCACTGTGTGACCGGGATCGGCTCCGGCGGTGACGAGTGCAACATCAAAAACATCTCCGGCGACAGTCTCGTGATCGGCTTTAATAACCGTTATCTGCTGGACGCTCTGAAAGCGGCCCCCGCGGAAACGATCCGCATCGGCTTTAACAGCCCCTCTGCTCCCTGCGTGGTGATCCCGGCGGACGGAAGCGACAATTTCGCCTACATGATCCTGCCTGTCCGCATCCGGGGCTGATATGATAGTCCAGCGAATCGCCCTGTCCGGTTTCCGGAACTATGATGAGGAAGCGGTGGAGTTCGGCCCGGATGTAAATGTCATCTGCGGCCCGAACGCCCAGGGAAAGACAAATCTTCTGGAATCGGTCTATCTTCTCACCGGTACCCACAGTTTCCGCACCCGGTCGGACCGGGATATGATCGGATTTGACTGTGACTGGTCCACCATTCTGGCGGATGTGGAATCCGGCGGACGCAGCCAGACGATACGTCTGGCCTTTCGCCGGGGCATGCGCCGGCAGATCACCGTAAACGGTGCGAAAAAGACCTCTTCGGAGCTTGCCGGGGTCATGACGGCGGTGCTCTTTTCTCCGGATGATCTCTATCTTATCAAAGAAGGCCCCGCCGCCCGGAGAAAGCTGATGGATACGGCCATCGCCCAGTTGCGGCCCGGCTATGCCCAGCTTCTCACGGATTTCAACCGTCTCTATGAAAACAAGACCCGTATTTTGAAAGACTGGCGGGAAAAGCCCAGTCTTCTGAACACACTGGATGAATTCTCCGATGGTCTGGCCCGCTGCTCTGCCCGACTGATTCGTTATCGGGCGTCCTTTGTTCAGCGTCTCCATGAGGCGGCGGAACCCATTCACCGGGAATTTTCCGGAGAGCAGGAAGCCCTTACACTCACATACAAAACCGTAAGCACGGTGACAGATCCGCTAGCGCCGGCAGAGGAGATCTATTATCAGATCTGTGAGCATCAGGAGCGTCACCGGCAGGCAGAGCTGGATGCGGCACAGTGTCTTACCGGCGCCCACAAGGACGACATTGAGATCCTTATAAACGGCGTCTCCGCCCGGAGCTTTGCCTCTCAGGGCCAGACCCGAACAGCCGCCCTAAGCATCAAACTGGCGGAGAGGGAGATATTCCGGAATGAGACCGGGGAATACCCGGTGCTGCTTCTGGACGATGTCCTTTCCGAGCTGGACATCCGTCGGCAGGAATTTGTTCTGAACCGCATCGGCGGCGGGCAGACCATGATCACCTGCTGCGAGGACGAGAATATCAGCAGCCGCACCGGCGGCCGGGTCTTCTCGGTCAAGGGCGGCGTCATCCGCCGGGAGAAGTGACATGTATCTTTATCTGGGCGGCGAATATGCCGTGGAAAGCCGAAACATTATCGGTATTTTCGATCTGGACAACACGTCCTGGTCCATACATACCCGCCGGTATCTGGCTCAGACAGAAAAGGCCGGCAACGTGCGCAGCGCATCGGAGGATATACCAAAATCCTTTGTTGTGTGCGACGATGAAACCGTTATATTAACACAGCCGAACACGGCCATTCTGGTCCGGCGGCTGGAAAATCAGGAGAAAGCAAATGGCTGACATCAACGAAAAGGTAACACAGGAATACGACGCATCAAAGATCCAGGTGTTGGAGGGTCTGGAAGCGGTCCGCATGCGTCCCGGCATGTATATCGGCTCCACCTCTTCTTCCGGCCTGCACCATCTGGTGTATGAGATCGTGGACAACGCCATCGACGAAGCTCTGGCCGGTTACTGCGACCATATCCAGGTCATCATCGAAAAGGGCAATGTAATCCGGGTCAGCGACAATGGCCGCGGTATTCCTGTGGATATCCAGGAACAGACAGGAAAGCCCGCCCTGGAAGTGGTATACACCGTTCTCCATGCCGGCGGCAAATTCGGCGGCGGCGGATACAAGGTATCCGGCGGTCTTCACGGCGTGGGCGCCTCCGTGGTGAACGCCCTCTCCGACTGGCTGGAAGTGGACGTTCATAAAAACGGGAACATCTATCACATGGAGTTCTCCCGGGGCGAAAAGACCATGGATATGACCATCATCGGTCAAACGGACCGCACCGGCACCACGGTGCGCTTCCATCCGGACCCCGAGATGTTTGATGATACGGTCTATGACTATGAAACGCTCCATGTCCGTATGCGGGAGCAGGCCTTCCTGAACGCCGGTCTCCGCATCTCCACCAAGGACGAGCGGGAAGGTCAGGAAGCTTTTGACGAGATGTATTATGAAGGCGGCATTCGGGAATTTGTCACCTTCATCAACAAAAATAAAAATCTGGTCCATGAGCCGGTCATCTATGTGCAGGGCGACCGGGAGGACTCTACCGCAGAGGTTGCTTTCCAGTGGAACGACGGTTATGCGGAGAATCTGGTTTCTTTTGCCAATAACATCCATACGCCCGAAGGCGGCATGCATGAGACCGGCTTCAAGACCGCGCTCACCCGCGTCCTGAATTCTTACGGCCACAAGGCAAAGATACTGAAAGACGGCGAAGCGCTCTCCGGCGAGGACTGCCGGGAAGGCATCACAGCCGTTATATCCGTCAAACTCACAAACCCCCAGTTTGAGGGCCAGACCAAGGCGAAACTGGGCAACTCCGAAATGCGGACCCTGGTGGAATCCGTGGTGAGCAGCAAGCTGGAGCAGTTTTTGGAAGAAAATCCTGCCGTGGGCAAAGCCGTGCTGGAAAAGGCCATGACCGCTTCCCGCGCCCGGGAGGCTGCCCGTCGCGCCCGGGAAAGCGTCCGCCGGAAAACCGGTCTGGAATCCGGCCAGATGCCCGATAAGCTCCAGGACTGCAACGAAAAGGACCCCTCTCTCTGCGAAATCTATATCGTCGAGGGCGATTCCGCTGCGGGCTCTGCCATTCAGGGCCGTGACAGCCGCTTCCAGGCTATTCTGGCCATGTGGGGCAAAATGCTGAACGTGGAAAAAGCCCGTGCCGACAAAATCTACGGAAACGACAAGCTCTATCCCATGATCGTTGCTCTGGGTGCCGGCATCGGCCAGGAATTCAATCTGGACAAGCTTCGCTATCACAAGATCATCATCATGGCCGATGCGGACGTGGACGGCGCCCACATCCGCACGCTGCTGCTGACTTTCTTCTTCCGCTATATGCGGCCTCTCATTGAAAACGGCTATGTGTATTCCGCTGTGCCGCCTCTGTATAAGCTGACCCGCGGCAAGACCCAGCGGGTGGCCTATTCCGACGAGGAGCGGGACGCTATCTCGACCGAGATGCGCGGGGACAACCCCAACGCCAAGGTGGAAATCAACCGCTTCAAAGGTCTCGGTGAGATGGACCCCGAAGAACTTTGGGAGACCACCATGAACCCCGAGACCCGCACGCTGCGCCGCATCACGCTGGACGATGCCGTGAAGGCGGATGAGGTCTTCACCATCCTCATGGGCGAGGAAGTGGAGCCCCGCAAACAGTGGATCGAAACCAACGCGCGCTATGTCGTGAATCTGGACTTTTAAGGAGGTGACGGAATTATGGCACACAATCGTGATTACAAGCCGGAAGATATTCTCTTTCCGGAGCAGCATATCGTTGAAAACGAACTGGTTAAGGAAATGCAGTCGAGCTATATCGACTACGCCATGTCCGTCATCGTGGGCCGCGCTCTGCCCGATGCCCGTGACGGTCTGAAGCCCGTTCACCGCCGCATCCTTTACGCCATGTATGAGGACGGCCTGACCCGGGACAAGCCCTTCC
Source organism: uncultured Oscillospiraceae bacterium (assembly GCA_964592685.1). Classification (GTDB taxonomy): domain Bacteria; phylum Bacillota; class Clostridia; order Oscillospirales; family Oscillospiraceae; genus CAJOIG01. Next base: position 15,183 of record CAZQFN010000017.1, read on the forward strand.
GCAAGTGCGCCACCGCCGTCGGTGACGTGCTGGGCCGCTATCATCCCCATGGCGATGCCTCGGTCTATGACGCTCTTGTCCGTCTGGCCCAGGATTTCTCTATGCGCTATCCCCTTATCGACGGCCACGGCAACTTCGGTTCCGTGGACGGCGACCCTCCTGCCGCTTACCGATACACCGAGGCCCGCATGGCCAAAATGGCCGACGAGATGCTTCGGGACATCGAAAAGGATACGGTGGACTGGGACCCCAACTTTGACGAGACCCGGAAAGAGCCCCGCGTTCTTCCCAGCCGCTTCCCCAACCTTCTGGTGAACGGTTCCTCCGGTATCGCTGTGGGCATGGCCACAAACATTCCCCCTCACAATCTCCGAGAGATCATCAACGCCGCCGTCTGCGTGCTGGAAAACCCCGACGCCCGGCTGGAAGATCTGATGCAGCATGTGAAGGGCCCCGATTTCCCCACCAAGGGTATCATCATGGGCCGCAGCGGCATCCGCCAGGCCTATGCCACCGGCCGCGGCCGCGTGGTGGTCCGGGCCCGCACGGAGTTTGAGGAATACGGCCGGGATCACCGCACCCGCATCATCGTCACCGAGCTTCCCTATCAGGTGAACAAGCGCGCCCTGGTGGCCTCCATTGCCGACCAGGTGCGGGAAAAGCGCCTGGAGGGCATCTCCGACCTGCGGGACGAGTCCGACCGCAACGGTATGCGCATCGTGATCGAGCTGAAGCGGGACGCCAATGCTCAGGTGGTTCTGAACAATCTCCTGAAGCAGACTCAGCTTCAGACCTCATTTTCCATCATCATGCTGGCTCTGGTGGAAAATCAGTCCCAGCCCCGCATCCTGTCCCTGCGCCACATGCTGGACGAATATATCGACTTCCAGAAGGAAGTGGTCGCCCGCCGGACACAGCACGATCTGAAAAAGGCACGGGAGCGCGCCCATCTGTTGGAGGGCCTGCTCATTGCCCAGGACAACATCGACGAGGTTATTCGCATTATCCGCTCCCGTTACGATGACGCCAAAGAGGCTCTCATGGAGCGCTTCAATCTAGACGAGGTGCAGGCGCAGGCCATCTGCGATATGCGTCTCATCTCCCTTCAGGGTCTGAACCGGGAAAAACTGCAGGCGGAATACGACGAGCTGCAGGAAAAGATCGCCTGGTATCTGGAGCTTCTGGAAGACCCCGCGAAGCTCAACAACCTCCTGAAAGAGGAACTCATCGCCATCCGGGACAAATACGGCGACGACCGCAAGACCGAGATCCAGGATGTGTTCGATGAGATCGACGTGGAAGACCTCATCCCCGAGGAGAACTGCGTCTATACCATGACCCACAACGGCTATATCAAGCGCCTGCCCGCCAGTGAGTATCATTCTCAGAACCGGGGCGGCAAGGGTGTGAAGGCTATGTCCACCCGGGATGAGGATTTTGTGGAGACCATCTTCACCGCCTCCAGCCATGACTATATCCTTTTCTTCACCTCTCTTGGCAAGGTCTATAAGAAGAAAGGCTATCAGATCCCCGAGGCCGGCCGCAATTCCCGCGGTGTTCCCATCGTGAACTTTGTGGCCCTGGATCCCGGCGAGAGCGTCCAGTCCATGCTCCACGTCCGGGAAATCGAAGGCGATCAGTACATTTTCTTCGCCACCAGGAACGGCACCGTTAAGCGTACCCGTCTGGATGAGCTGAAGAACATCCGCACCACCGGCATTCGCGCCCTGACGCTGGAAGAGGGCGACGAGCTGATCTCCGCCTTCCTTACGGACGGCGACCAGAATGTCCTTATAGCCACGGAGGCCGGTATGGGCATCTGCTTCCACGAGTCCGACGCCCGCGCCATGGGCCGCAATGCCACCGGTGTCCGCGGCATCAAGCTCCGGGAGGGTGACCGTGTCATCGGCGCCGGCTGCACCACCGAGGACAGCATGGTCCTTTCCGTCACCGCCAACGGCTACGGCAAGCGCACGCCCGCGGCGGAATATCTCCGCGGCGAGGAGGCCCAGAAGCGCGGCGGCTTCGGCATGAAGAACTATCAGGTCACGGAAAAGACCGGTCCTGTGGTCCAGATGAAGCTGATCACCGGAGACGAGGACCTTCTCCTTGTAAGCGACGACGGCATCATCATCCGCACCGATGCCGGCTCCGTTCCCGTTTATGGCCGTGCCGCCCAGGGCGTGCGTCTGATGCGCGTGAGCGAAGGCAGCCGTGTCATCTCCATTGCCTGCACGGAAAAGGAAGAGGAGACGGAAGAACCGGCCGGGGCAGAAGCTCCCGCGGAGACCGAAACACCCGCAGAGGAGACGGCGGAATGAAAGCCGTGACCATCTATACCGACGGGGCCTGCTCCGGAAATCCGGGCCCCGGCGGCTGGGCGGCCATATTGTCCTATAAGGGCGTGGAGAAGGAGATATCCGGCGGCGAACGGGAGACCACCAACAACCGCATGGAACTCACGGCAGTCATCCGGGCGCTGGAGCTTTTGAAGGAATCCTGCGCCGTGGATGTGTATACCGACAGCCAATATGTCTCCAAGGCCATCACCGAGGGCTGGCTGAAAAAGTGGAAAGCGGCCGGATTTACCAAAAAAGGCGGTTTGAAAAACGCCGAAATGTGGAAAACGCTGGACGGACTCCTTTCCCGTCATCAGGTCACGTTTCACTGGGTCAAGGGCCATGCGGAAAATGAATTCAATAACCGCTGCGACCAGCTGGCCGTGAAAGAGCGGGAAAAATTCGCATAACGGAATAAGGAAAACAGGGAACTTCAAAAAGAAGCTCCCTGTTTTGTGTTTCCGGATCAAAACAGTCAAAAAATTGTCATTACGTCAAAAGAAAGACACATAAAATTGCAGAAATTTGTGTACTTTTTACATATATTATAGTATTATTTAAGCAGGAAGAATACTACATTTGAAAAACGAAAGGAAGACGATTATGGGTGTCTATGTCGTGACCGGCGGCTCCGGCGGTATCGGAGGCAAGACGGTAGAGGCGCTGAAAAACAGCGGACACGAAGTCATTAATGTGGATATGAAGGGCGGGGATATCTGCGGAAATCTTGCCACGGTGGAGGGCCGGGAAGAGGTCATCCGCGAGATACATGAGCGCTGCCCCGACGGTATTGACGGTCTTTGCTGCGTGGCCGGTGTGTCCGGTGACGGACGGGATCTGAAGCTTATCGTAAGTCTGAACTATTTTGGCGCGGTGCGTCTGGCGGAAGGCGTTTATGACCTTCTGAAGAAAAAGCACGGCAGCTGCGTCATGATCGTTTCCAACACGATCTCCCAGGGCGCGGCCCGCATGGATGTGGTGCATATGCTGAACTCCGCCAAGGATGCCTCGGATGAGCGGGATATTCTGGCGCTGTGTGATCGGTTTGACGGCAAAAACCTCAGCGTGGGTAACAGCTATTATGTGGCCACCAAATACGCTCTGGCCCGATGGGTCCGCCGCGTGTCCGCATCCTGGGCGGCCAACGGCGTCCGCATCAATTCCGTGGCCCCCGGCAACGTGGCCACGCCCATGACCGATTCCATGGGTGTCCAGGCAAAGGCGGCGCTGGAAGCGCTGCCCATCCCCATCAACTATGCCACCGGCGAGCTGATGCGTCCCGAGGATATCGCAAACGGCGTTGCGTTCCTGGCCTCTCCCCAGGCCCATGGCATCAACGGTATCATCCTGTTTGTGGACGGCGGCACCGACGCGCTGCTCAATCCGGACAAGGTCTATTAAGGAGGTACGGATATGGTAACCATTGCTCAGTATATCGACGCTCTGGAAAAGAAGGACCCGAAGCTTCTGGGAAGTCTTTTTGCTGCCGATGCCACCTATCGTGATTTCTGCCCGGAGATCGCCAACATGGCAAAATACCACTGCCATGGCAAGGAAGGCATTGACATGTTTTTCCGGAACCTGTTTGTGTTCAACAAGTTTTCCATGACGGACCCGGAAATTCTCAACGACAAGGAAGCTCTGTTTGTGGGCATCTACGGAAGCTTCTATCTGGTCGCGGTAGCCACCATCCTGGATTATGACCGGGAGGGAAACATCCGCAGCATGACCGTCCGCCCGGCGTAAGTCCAAATTACTCCCGTCCGAAATGGGCGGTACTCATAAGACAGTTAACAGGCACAGCAGTTTGATCT
>CAZQFN010000018.1:0-19137 GCA_964592685.1 uncultured Oscillospiraceae bacterium
CCCTGGCCGACTACCGCGCTGCCATCAGGAACCGCATGGAAGTTTCCGAGAAGGATGCCGCCGAGGCCGACTTCCAGAACATCCTCATCGAGATGGCTGGCGACAACATCACCGCCGAGATCCCCGAGGCCATGATCGAGGAGCAGGTGGACAACATGGTCCGCGAGTATGACCAGAACTTGCAGATGAACGGCCTGAGCCTGGAGATGTATCTCCAGTACATGGGCCAGAACATGGCCTCCTTCCGCACCACCTGCCGCATCACTGCCGAGCGCCGCGTGAAGACCGAGCTCCTGCTGGACAAGGTCGCCGAGGTGGAGGGCATCGAGATCACCGCCGAGGAGATCGCCGAGGAGTATGAGAAGGTTGCCGATCAGTATGCCACCGACCTGGCCAAGGTCAAGGCTGCTGTGCCCGAATCTGCCATCGTGGGCGATATGAAGGCCCGCAAGGCTGCGGAGATCATCTTCAACACCGCTGTCCCCACCGCCGTGGCGGAGGAGGCTCCCGTGGAGGAGAAGCCCGCGAAGAAGACCACCAAGAAGACCACTTCCAAGAAGAAGGCCGCCCCCGCTGAGGAGGCCCCTGTGGAGGAGGCTCCCGCTGAGGAAGCCAAGACCGAGGGCGAGGAAGAGGTCCCCGCCAAGAAGCCTGCCAAGAAGACCACTTCCAAGAAGAAGGCTGCCCCTGCCGAGGAGGCTCCTGCAGAGGAGACCAAGGCCGAGGAAGAGAAGGCTGCGGAATAAGCACAGCATTTTTTGGATAGGCTCTTATCTGGAAAGGAGCGATACAAATGAGTTTAGTCCCCTATGTGGTGGAGCAGACCTCCCGCGGAGAGCGTTCCTATGACATTTTCTCCCGGCTTCTCAACGACCGCATCATCATGCTGTCGGAGGAGGTAAACGATACCACCGCCTCCCTCATCGTGGCCCAGCTTCTCTATCTGGAAGCTCAGGACCCCGATAAGGACATCCAGTTTTACATCAACAGCCCCGGCGGCTCCGTGACGGCCGGCATGGCGATCTATGACACCATGCAGTATATCAAGTGCGATGTTTCCACCATCTGCATCGGTATGGCCGCCTCCATGGGCGCCTTCCTGCTGTCTGCCGGCGCCAAGGGCAAGCGCATCGCGCTGCCCAACGCCGAGATCATGATCCACCAGCCTTCCGCCGGTACTCAGGGCCAGATCACCGATATGGCCATCCATCTGCGCCGTCTGGAGATCATCAAAAAGCGCATGAACGCCATCCTGGCCGAAAACACCGGCAAGCCGGTGGAGGTCGTGACGGCGGACTGCGAGCGCGATAACTTCATGACCGCGGAAGAGGCCGTGGAGTACGGCCTGATCGACAAGGTCATCTATAAAAGGTAAGAGGTAACTGTCTATGCCGAAGGACGGCGAACGTAAGACCATCCGCTGCAGCTTCTGCGGCAAGCCCCAGAGCCAGACCGGCCGGCTCATCGCCGGAAACGACGCATACATCTGCGATGAATGCGTCCGTCTGTGCCAGGACATCATCGGAGATGATTTTCTCAACGAGACTCCCGATGAATACGCGGCCGGCGCAGGGCTCATCACGGCGGAGAAAATGCCCAAGCCCAAGGAAATCAAAGCCGTTCTGGACGAATACATCATCGGCCAGGATCGGGCGAAGATCGCCCTTGCGGTGGCGGTGTACAATCACTATAAACGCGTGCTCCACGGCGAAAGCTCCGACGTGGAGCTCCAGAAATCCAACATTCTTCTCGTGGGCCCCACGGGCAGCGGCAAAACGCTCTTTGCCCAGACCATGGCCAAGATGCTGGATGTACCCTTTGCCATTGCGGATGCCACAACCCTGACCGAGGCGGGCTATGTGGGCGAGGATGTGGAAAACATCCTCCTCCGTCTGCTCCAGTCCGCGGACTTTGATGTGGAAAAGGCCCAGCACGGCATCATTTACATCGACGAGATGGATAAAATCTCCCGCAAGAGCGAGAACACCTCCATCACCCGGGACGTTTCCGGCGAGGGTGTTCAGCAGGCTCTCCTGAAGATTCTGGAGGGAACGGTTTCCGCGGTCCCGCCTCAGGGCGGCCGGAAGCACCCCCATCAGGAGTTCATCCACATTGATACCTCCAACATCCTCTTTATCTGCGGCGGCGCCTTCGACGGTCTTGAAAAGATCATCGAGAACCGTCTGGACCGGAAGAGCATGGGCTTCGGGGCGGAGATCGCCTCCAGGAAGGAGAAAAATGTGGGCGAGATCCTCTCCCATGTCCAGTCCCAGGATCTTCTGAAATTCGGCATCATCCCCGAGCTGATCGGCCGTCTGCCGGTGATCACCACCCTGGACAGCCTGAACCGCGAGGATCTCGTCCGGATCCTCACCGAGCCGAAAAACGCCATGGTCAAGCAATACAAGGCCATGCTGGGCTACGACGATGTGGCCCTGGAATTTGAGCGCGGCGCTCTGGAGGCCATCGCCGACCGCGCCATAGAGATGGATATCGGTGCCCGCGGACTGCGGAGCATCATGGAAAAAATCATGACCGAGGTCATGTACGAGGTTCCCTCGGACAGTTCGATCGAAAAGGTCGTCATTACCGCGGACTGCGTCAAGAACAACTCCCGTCCTGTGATCTTCAGGAAAAACCGGAGAGGTGTGGACGCGTCCTGACAGAACGGGCCGTACAGTTTTTGTGCGGCCCATGAGGTCTATTTATGGATATTGAAGCATCTACTATTTCCCGATACAAAGTTTTGCCCCTGCTGCCTTTGCGGGGGATATCCGTGTTTCCCGGCATGCTCCTCACCTTCGAGGTGGAGCGGCCCATGACGGTGGCGGCGCTGAACGCCGCGATGGAAGGCGACCAGATCGCGTTCCTCGTCTCCCAGAGGGACACGGCCGAGGACATCCCCGCCGGGGAGGAGAGCCTCTACAAAGTCGGCACCGTGTGCCGCATCCGCCAGGTCCTCCGCATGCCGGAGGAAAATGCGGCCCGCATCATGGTGGAGGGTCTTTCCCGCGCCTTCCTGACCCGCGTGATTTCCAGCCGCCCCTATTTCTCTGCCCAGGTGGAGATCCTTGAAACCGTAAACGACAGCCGCGCAGCCGTAAAGTCGGAGGCTCTCATCCGGCAGTGCTTCGGGCTTTTTGAAGAATATGCCACCGCCTCCGGCGTGGATGTGCGGGACATCATGAAAACCATCATGGACAGCGATGACCCCGGCTTTGTGGCCGATTACATCGCCCAGAATATCTATATGCGCCACAGCCAGAAGCAGCTGGTGCTGGAGGAACTGCGTCCTCTGCGCCGCATTGCCCTGGTGAACCGCATGCTCCGCCGGGAGATCGACATTCTGGAGCTGGAGCAGTCCATCCACAATTCCACCGCCGAAAACCTCAATCGCGCCCAGCGGGAGATGTTCCTCCGGGAGCAGATCAAAGCCATCCAGGCGGAGCTCGGGGAGGCGGACGGCTTTGGCGATGATATCGAAGAATACCGCCAGGCGGTGACCCAGGCGGCGCTCCCCGATGAGGTGGAGGCCAAGCTTTATAAGGAGATCACCCGTCTGGCCAAGCAGCCCTTCGGCAGCGCGGAATCCGCGGTCATCCGGGGCTATCTGGATGTGTGCCTTGAGCTGCCCTGGAACGTGGAAACGGAAGAACGTCTGGATACGGAGGCTGTCCGCAAAGCGCTGGACGAGGATCACTACGGCCTTGAGAAGATCAAGGAGCGCATTGTGGAGTATATCGCCGTGCGGAAAATGGCTCCGGAGTCAAAGGGCTCCATTCTGTGTCTCGTCGGCCCTCCTGGTACAGGCAAGACCAGCATCGCCCAGAGCATCGCCGGCGCCATGAACCGGAAGCTCTGCCGCATTTCCCTGGGCGGCGTGCATGATGAGGCGGAGATCCGCGGCCACCGCAAGACCTATGTGGGCGCCATGCCCGGCCGCATCATGGAAGGTATCCAGCAGGCGGGCAGCCGGAACCCCGTTATGGTTCTGGACGAAATCGACAAGCTGGGCTCCGATTACCGGGGGGATCCCTCCGCGGCTTTGCTGGAGGCGCTGGATCCCGAGCAGAATGCCCGCTTCCGGGATCATTTCCTGGAGCTGCCCTTCGATCTTTCCAATGTGTTTTTCATCACCACGGCCAACACCACCGAGACCATTCCGCCGGCCCTGCTGGACCGCATGGAGGTCATCGAGATGTCCAGCTATACCGACGAGGAAAAGGTGGCCATCGCCCGGCAGCATCTGCTTCCCACGCAGCGGAAGAAGCACGGCCTGAACGGCAACCAGCTCCGGATCGGCGACGGCGCCATGCGGGAGCTGATCGCCCGGTATACCCGGGAATCCGGCGTGCGCCGGCTGGAGCAGCAGATCGCGGCTCTCTGCCGCAAAACGGCGGCGGGCATCGTGGCCGGGGAATATAAATCCAGATATATCCGCGCCGGTGGGCTGGAAAACCTTCTTGGCCCGGCCAAATTCAAGGACGCCAGGTCTTCCGCGACGGCGGAGGTCGGCCTTGTGCACGGTCTGGCCTGGACCCGCGTTGGCGGCGAGATCCTGGATGCCGAGGTCGGCGTGATGGACGGAACCGGAAAGCTGGAGCTGACCGGCAATCTGGGCGATGTGATGAAGGAATCCGCCAAGGCGGCGCTGACCTATATCCGCGGCCGGGCGGAGGAGCTCGGCATCGATCCGGAGTTCTATAAGAAAAAAGATATCCACATCCATTTCCCGGAGGGGGCCGTTCCCAAGGACGGGCCTTCCGCCGGTGTCACCATTACCACGGGCCTTGTGTCCGCGCTTACGGGGATCCCCGTGCGCCAGGATGTGGCCATGACCGGCGAGATCACCCTGCGGGGCCGGGTGCTGCCCATCGGCGGTCTGCGGGAAAAGACCATGGCGGCTCTCCGCGCCGGGATCCATACGGTCATCATCCCCGCGGACAACGAGCCGGACCTCGCGGAGATCGACCCCACGGTGCGAAACGCGCTGAATTTTGTCACCGCCAGCCGTGCGGAGTCTGTGCTGGATGTGGCCCTGTGCAGGGAGGAGGCGTCCCATGAAGTTTGAACCGGCTGAATTTGTGAAGTCCGCCGGCCATAAGTCTGGCTTTATCCGGGATGACCGCCCCTGTGTGGTCTTCTCCGGCAAGTCCAACGTGGGCAAATCCTCTGTCATCAACTGTCTTGTGAACCGCAAAAACCTGGCCCGCGTGGGCTCCGCGCCGGGAAAGACCACCAATGTGAACTATTTCCTGGTGGCCAATTCCGTGTGGTTCGTGGACCTGCCCGGATACGGCTATGCCAAGGTCTCCATGGCGGAGCGCGAGCGCTGGGCCCAGCTTATGGAGGATTTCTTTGCGGAATCCGATCGCATCACCATAGGCGTTCAGATCCTGGACGGGCGCCACAAGCCCACGGAGCTGGACTGCATGATGAACGATCTTTTTGAAAGCTGCGGCTGTCCCCGCGTGGTGGTGGCCAACAAGTGGGACAAGCTGAAAAAATCCGAGATGCAGTCCAATCTGGAGCTCATCCGCAATACGCTGGAGCTCCCGGAGGATATTCTGCTGCTGCCGTTCTCCGCGGAGAAGCGCACCGGCAAGCAGGAGCTGATGGCGGCTATTTCCGCCCGGGTGGATCGATGAGCGGCTTTCGGGCCATTTGGCAGAATCTGGACTGGAGCGTCCCGCTGGACATTCTGCTGTCGGTCCTTCCCGCCCTCATCTGCATCACGCTGCATGAGCTGAGCCACGGCGTTGTGGCCTACCGGCTGGGTGACGATACGGCCAAGCGCGCGGGTCGCCTGACCCTTAATCCCATTCGCCACATCGACTGGTGGGGACTTGTGATGATGGTGCTGTTCAAATTCGGCTGGGCCAAGCCCGTGCCGGTGAATATGAACCGCTTCAAAAACCCCAAAAAGGGCATGGCGATCACGGCTCTTGCGGGCCCCGTTGCGAACATACTGATCGCCATTGTGTTTCTGGCGCTGTACGGTCTGTGCTACCGCCCGCTGTATCTCAACGGCGGCGTGCTGGCCCGGGCGCTGTTGGAGATGATCGTCACTACGGCGTATATCTCCATCTCTCTGGCGATATTCAATCTGCTTCCCGTCTCCCCGCTGGACGGCTCCAAGGTGCTGTTTGCCCTTCTGAGCGACCGGGCCTATGACAAGCTCATGCGCTATGAGCGCTATGGCATGATATTGATCATCGTCCTGGTGGCCACGGGCGGTCTGTCCGGCGTGCTCTCTTCCGTGACGGGATGGGTATACGATAAACTCTTCTTCATTGCGGAAGCAACTTTTGAACTGGTGAGTCATTGATTATGGAAAATCCCACCTTCCATCTGGAGGGCGTCATAAAAGCGAAAGAGGAGATGCAGGACTTTGAAGGTCCGCTGACCCTCATTCTGATGCTCCTCTCCAAAAATAAAATAGAGATACGGGACATCAAAATCGCCGAGATCCTGGATCAGTATCTCCAGTGGCTGGATGAAATGCAGCGGATGGATCTGGAGGTGGCCAGCGAGTTTGTGCAGATGGCCTCCCATCTGGTCTATATCAAGACCAAGACCCTTCTGGCCGGCACGGAGGAGGTCTCCGAACTGGAGCTTCTCATGTCCAGTCTGGAACAGCTTCGCTGCCGGGATCAGTTCACCGCCCTGAAGGAGGTCGTCCCCACTCTGGACAAAAAGCTCCAGGAGGGCTCGCTCCTCTTTTCCACGCCGGTGGAGCCGATGCCCAAATACGGGGAATACGATTATCAGCATGAGCCCTGGGAGCTGCTGAACGCTCTGGCCGGGATGATGACCAAAAGCGTCCCCGTGCCGGTGACCTTTTCGCCCGTTCCCATTCCCCGGCCCATTCTGTACAGCGTTCGGGACAAGAGCCGCCAGCTGGTGGATCTTCTGGCGGAGCGAAAGGATGTGTCCCTGCGGGAACTCTATGCCATGGCGGCCACACGGTCGGAGATCGTGGCCACATTTTTGTCCCTTCTGGAGCTTTGCTCCATGGGCAGCGTCCTCTTCCACGAGCGGGACGGGGAGTTTATGGCCCATTTCAACGGGGGCGACACGGAAGCCATTTTGGAGAACATCGATTATGGATAAAATAGAACTGAAACACGCCATCGAGGCCATTCTTTTCGCGGCCGGCGATCCGGTGAGCGCCGAGCGCATCGCTCTTGTGCTGGACTCCGATAAAGAGACGATCCTGGCTCTGGGCGCGGAGCTCGGGGAGGAATATGAGTCCCGGCAGCGGGGCATCCGGCTGGTGCGGCTGAACGAATCCCTCCAGCTTCACAGCGCGCCCGAGCATGCCACGGCCATCACCCGGGCGCTGGAGCAGCGCCGCGCGCCGAAGCTTTCCCAGGCGTCTCTGGAAGTCCTTGCCATCGTGGCCTATTTCCAGCCGGTGACCCGGGCTTACATCGAGCAGATGCGCGGTCTGGATTCCAGCTATACGGTGGGCGTGTTGGCGGAGCGGGGCCTTATTGAGCCCTGCGGCCATCTGGAGACGGTGGGCCGTCCTACCCTTTACCGCACCACCGAGCTTTTTCTGCGTACCATGGGCGTCAGCTCTCTGGAGGAGCTGCCCGTGCTTCCGGAGGTATCCGGCAGCGATGCGGTCCGCCAGCTGCAGGAAAAGGTGGATATGCTCAAAGCGGCGGATAAGGACCAGATGGTCATGGAAATGCACGAGAAGGAACAAGAGGAGGAGACTGCGCTATTGGTATAACGGCGCTGGTTCTGTTTGGGATCGTTTTGCCCTTTTTTGTCATTCTGGCCTGCCTGCCTCTGGGCATCAGGGTCTCGTATGTGCCGGGTGCCTTCCGGATGGAGGGCTATGTCTGGTTCGTGCCCTTTCGCATGGGGCGGAAGGGGAGACGAGAGACAAAAAAGCCGGCCGGGACGACCCGCAGCGGTTTGAAGCGGTTTTATACGGGCCGCCATGCGCTGCAAATCCTTCTGAAAAATGGATATACTATCCTCTGCCGTCTTATATCCCGCGTGCGGGTGGAGCATTTGACACTTCACTTCACGGCGGCGGGCTCTGACCCGGCCGGAGGCGCGTTGATGTACGGCGCGGCGGGGATCGCCCTGGAGGGCCTTTCCGCTGCCTGTGCCGGGCGCGCTGCCCATACGGACCTGAAGGCGGAAGTGGATTTTGAGCGGGAGCGGCCCTCTGTCCGGGGGAGCATCTGTCTGTCCCTTCCGGCCTGGCGCGCCATCGGCGCGGCGGCCCGGTTTGGCTGGTGTGTGCTGCGGGATCATCACAGACTCGAAAAGGGGAGTATGAACGCGCATGACCAATCAGCCGCTTGGCAATATGATGGAAACGGCCATGGACAAGATCCGGTCCATGGTGGAAACGAACACGGTGATCGGCGCTCCGATCTCGACGCCTGACGGGATGACATCCATACCGGTCTCCCGGGTGACCTTTGGCTTTGTGTCCGGAGGGAGCGACAGCACCGATTCCCCCGCAAAGCCCACGGTCTGGGGCGGCAGCGGTGCCGGCGTGAAGGTGGAGCCCATCGGGTTTCTCATGCTGAGGGAGGGCAATGCCCGTCTGGTAAGCATCCAGCCGCCGGCCAGCGGCGCGGCGGACCGCATGCTGGATATTCTGCCGGATATCCTCGACCGCATCGAAAAATATGCGGAAAAGCACCCGGGGCGGAAAGAAAAGGATTGAAACCGGCCGGAACGGCCATAATAAGCACTGCTGAAAGGCGGTGCTTTTTATGAAAAAACTTATCGGCATGCTTCTGGCGCTTGCGATGGCGGTCTGTTCCGCTCTGCCGGCATATGGAGAAGAGGCTCCTGCGCTGTCCGCGCAGGCAGTGATCCTGATGGAGGCCGAGAGCGGTGATGTGCTCTATGAGCGGAATGCGGATGACCAAATGCTCATTGCCAGCACAACAAAGATCCTCACGGCTCTTGTGGCCCTGGAGCGGTGCGATCCGGAGCAGTCCGTGGTCATACAGCCGGAATGGACCGGGATTGAGGGGTCTTCCATGTATCTGGCCCCCGGCCAGGAGCTGACCGTGAGAGAGCTTCTCTATGGGCTGATGCTGGCCTCCGGGAACGATGCGGCGGTGGCTCTGGCCTGCGTGACCGCCGGGTCGGTGGAGGAATTTGCCGCGCTCATGAACGAAAAAGCGCAGGCGCTGGGCTGTGAAAACGCCCATTTTGAAAATCCCAACGGTTTGGATGCAGAGGGGCACCATGCCTCTGCCCGGGACCTTGCACTCATCACCCGGGAGGCTATCCGGAACGATACGTTTTGTGAGATCGTCTCCTGCGAGAGCAGAACCGTCGGGGAGCTGACCTTCACAAATCATAACCGTCTCCTCCGGGAATGCGAGGGTGTTTTCGGCGTAAAGACGGGCTATACCATGGCGGCGGGGCGGACACTTGTGACCTGCTGCGAGCGGGACGGGCTCAAACTTATCTGCGTGACTCTCTCCGCGCCGGACGACTGGAACGACCATAAAACACTCTACGACTGGGCATACGGCCAATGGACGCGCGTCGCGGCGACCGGGACAGAGATGGAATGGACTGTGCCGGTGATCGGCGGTTTGCAGCCGGAGGTAGCGGTGTCTCCGGCGGAGGAACTCTCTCTGTTCTGCCGGGCCGGTGAAACCGTTACCCTGACCGTGGAACTCCCCACCTTCGTCTATGCATCGGTGACGGAAGGAGAGACAGTCGGCCGGGCCGTGGCCTGGGTGGATGGGGAGGAGCGGGCGTCCGTGCCTCTGGTATTCCGGGCCGGCGTGGAAAAAATCACCGAAGAGGAACCGACCCTCTGGGAGAAGATAAACGCTTTGTTCAGATAAACGGAAAGGATAAAAGCACCATGATACAGAGACTGCAGAAAATCATTTCCGCTGCCGGGATCGCCTCCCGGCGGGCGGCGGAGACCATGATCGGGGAAGGGCGCGTCACCGTAAACGGCAAGACGGCCACGGTGGGCATGTCTGCCGATCCGGATGTGGATGTTATCCTGGTGGATGGCAGCCCCATTTCCGTCTCGGCCCGCCGCCGGTACATAATTCTCAACAAGCCCCGCGGCTATGTGACCACCATGAAGGACGAGTTCGACCGTCCCACCGTGGCGGAACTGGTGACGGACGCCGGCGGCCGGCTCTATCCTGTGGGAAGACTGGATATGGACTCGGAGGGCCTTCTCATCATGACCGATGACGGCGCTCTGGCCAATGCCCTGATGCACCCCAGCCACGAGGTGAACAAGATCTATACCGTTTTTGTCCAGGGCGAGGACATCAAGGGCTCGGTCAAAAAGCTCCAGGCCATGGAAAGCCTGGAGGGGGAACCCATTGCAAAGCCTCAGGTGATGCTCATCGAGCTCAAGGGCAAAGGCGCCGAGCTTCAGATCACCATTCATGAGGGGAAAAACCGCCAGATCCGCCGCATGTGCAAGGCCTGCGGTCTGGGGGTCAGCCGCCTGATCCGCATTGCGGAGGGGCCGGTCATTCTGGGGGATCTGCCCCTTGGAAAATGGCGTACTATGAACAAAGATGAAATTTCATTCTTGCAGAAACTCATTTAAAACCTGAGTTTTCGGGGCATTCTGCACAAAATTTGCAGGGAAGTGAATAATTTGCATATAATACTTGCATTTTTTATAGAATGCAAGTATTATTGTTCTGCTTTTCGCGAATGCTCGTTCAGGGAGAGAAAAGAAAATGGGAAAAGATATTCTTACTGTGATCGGCGAGGAGAGCAAATCCTTTTCCAAGGGTCAACGTCTCATCGCCCGTTATATAACCGAAAACTATGATAAGGCCGCCTTTATGACGGCAGGAAAACTGGGAAAGACCGTGGGCGTCAGCGAGTCCACGGTGGTTCGTTTTGCCACGGAGCTTGGCTATGACGGCTATCCCGGCATGCGCAAGGCTATGCAGGAGATGGTGCGCAGCCGCCTGACCAGTGTGCAGCGCATCGCCATTGCCCGCGACATGCAGGACGGCTCCAACGTGCTGAAGTCCGTTATGGGCTCCGATGTGGAGAAGCTTCAGAGCACGCTGGAGGAACTGGATCGGGACAGCTTCGAGTCCGCGGTGAGCGCCATTGAAAATGCGGAGGATCTCTATATCGTCGGCATGCGCTCTTCCACGGCGCTGGCCAGCTTTTTCGGGTTCTATATGAACCTCATCAAGGAAAGCGTCCGTCTCATCCACGATACCACCGCCAACGAGGTCTATGAGCAGATCATGCACATCGGCCCGGGAGATGTGTATGTGGGCATCAGCTTCCCCCGGTATTCCTCCAGCTCACTGAAGGCTATGAAATTTGCCAAAAGCCGGGGAGCCACGGTCATTGCTCTGACGGACAACAGCAGCTCCCCCTTTGCCGCCGTGGCGGATGTCAAGCTCTATGCCAAGAGCGACATGGTGTCATTCCTGGATTCCCTGGTGGCACCGCTGAGCGTTATCAACGCACTCATTGTAGCCGTGGCGGCCCGGAAGCAGGAATCTCTGGCCCAGACCTTTGAATATCTGGAGTCTCTCTGGAGTGAATACGAGGTGTTTACCACTGAAAAAGGCTGATGTAGTTGTGATCGGCGGCGGAGCCGCCGGGATGATGGCGGCGGGTACCGCGGCCGGCCGGGGGCTGAGCGTTCTTCTGGCGGAGCCGAATCCCAAACTGGGGAAGAAGCTTCGCATCACCGGAAAGGGCCGCTGCAATGTGACGAATAACTGCTCCGTGCGGGAGTTTATGTCCAACGTCCCCACCAACGGGAAATTTTTATACAGCGCCATGACGGCCTTTCCGCCGGAAGATGTGATGGCGTTCTTTGAGGAGATCGGCGTTTCTCTGAAAACCGAGCGGGGAGACCGGGTGTTTCCTCAATCCGATTCCGCAAACGAAGTGGCGGACCGGCTGGGCGACTGGCTGACGGCCCAAGGGGTCCGGCTGATGCACAACCGCATCACCGATATCCTCACCAACGAGGACGGCGCGGTCTGCGGCGTGTCCACCGACCGGGGAGACATCCCCTGCGGGGAGGTCATCGTCTGCACCGGCGGCGTGTCCTATCCCGCCACCGGCTCCACCGGGGACGGCATTGCCATGGCCCGAAAGCTGGGCCACACCATAAAGCCCCTGCAGGGTTCTCTGGTCCCGCTGGAGAGCCCGGACCGTTTCTGCGAAGAGATGGCGGGGTTTTCCCCCCGCAATGTCACCGTGACGGTTCTGGAGGACGGAAAGGCCATTTATCAGGAACTGGGAGAAATGCTGTTTTCCCATTTCGGTGTTACCGGGCCTCTCATTCTTTCGGCCAGCGCCCATATGCGCCGCTTTGGAGAAAAAGATTATAAAATCCTGATCGATTTTAAGCCGGCGCTGGACGAGGAGACGCTGGACGAGCGGATCCTGCGGGATTTTGCCAAATATCAGAACCGGGACTTTCTGAATGCGCTCTCGGATCTCGTTCCCAAGTCGCTTATTCCGGTCCTTGTCCGCATTTCCGGCATCCCGCCTCATACAAAGGTCCATTCCGTGACGCGGGACCAGCGGCGGAAGCTTGTGAGCCTGCTGAAGGCATTCCCGGTTTCCGTTTCCGGGCCCCGTCCGGTGGCGGATGCCATTGTGACCAGCGGCGGCGTGGATGTGAAGCAGGTCAACCCCCGCACGATGGAGTCCAAGCTCATCCGGGGCCTGTATTTTGCCGGGGAAGTGTTGGATGTGGACGCCTATACCGGCGGATTTAATTTGCAGATCGCATGGGCCACCGGCCGCTGTGCCGGCATGTCCGTGGGAAAGGATATTTGAAATGACTGATAAAATTTGTTCGGTGGCCATTGACGGCCCCTCTGGGGCCGGAAAGAGCACCATCGCCAAGGCAGCGGCAGCCCGTTTTGGCTTTATCTATGTGGATACCGGAGCCATTTACCGGACGGTTGGCGTGGCCGCCCGCCGCGCCGGTGTGGACCCTCGTGACGCGGAAGGCGTGGCGGCGCTGCTGCCCGGTCTGTCCATTCGCTTTGACTATGGGCCCGACGGAGCCCAGCGGATGTTCCTGGGGGAGGATGACGTATCAAAGGAGATTCGCCAGCCGGAGATATCCATGTACGCCTCCGCCGTGTCCGCCATCCCTGCGGTGCGGGCATTCCTGCTGGACATGCAGCGGGACACTGCCAAGACCAGCTCTGTGATCATGGACGGCCGGGATATCGGCACCGTGGTGCTGCCGGATGCCGGGCTGAAAGTATTCCTCACGGCGTCTCTGGAGGCCCGTGCGGCCCGCCGTCTGGCGGAGCTTCAGCAGAAGGGCGATCCCTCCACGCTGGAGGAAGTCACCGCGGATATGATCCAGCGGGATAAAAACGACTCCACCCGGGCTGCGGCGCCGCTGAAGCCCGCGGAAGACGCGGTTCATGTGGATACCACCGAGCTGTCTCTGGAGGAGAGCATTGCTTCGGTCTGTGCCCTGATCGCCGAACGCTTTGGTCTGGAGGAAAAGGCATGAAGGTCTGCCTTGCGGAGAGCGCCGGCTTCTGCTTCGGTGTGGAGCGGGCGGTCCGTATGACCGGAGAGGCGCTGGAGGAGCATGGCTCCTGCTGGTGTCTGGGCGAACTGATCCACAACAAGGATGTGGTCCGGCATCTGGAGGCGAAGGGGCTTCGCTCGGCGGAAACGGTGGACGATGTGCCGGACGGCGTACCGGTGATCATCCGCTCTCACGGCATCCCCAAAAGGGAGTATGAAGCACTGGAGGCCAAGGGCTGCTCCATCATCAACGCTACCTGCCCCAAGGTGTCCCGCATCCACAAGATCGTGGAGCGGGCTTCCGGCGAGGATCGACTCACGGTGATTTTTGGCGAACCGGAGCATCCGGAGGTGCAGGGTATCCGGGGCTGGGGCCGCGAATGCGTGGTGGTTCCGGACATGGAGCGCTTTGAAAGCTGGGCCAAAGAGGAAATTATTGGAAAAGACGCGCCGCTGACGGTGGTGTTTCAGACCACATCCAATAAGAATATCAGTGAACAAACTATTAATTCTTTAAAAAAAGAGTATACAAAGGCAAAAATATTTGATACAATATGCGATGCCACGAGTATACGTCAAAGGGAGGCGCGGGAACTATCCGCCCGGTGTGACGCAATGGTGGTCGTTGGCGGCGCGCACAGCGCCAACAGCATCCATCTGGCCGAGATATGCCGGGAGGCCTGCGACAATGTCCAATTTGTGCAGAATGCATCGGAAGTGGACATGTCCCGCCTGTCCCATATGGCAACGGTTGGGATCACCGCCGGAGCCTCGACGCCCTCGTGGATAATTAAGGAGGTAGTAAACAATATGAACGAGCCTGAGATCCAGATTGAAGAAACCGTCGCAGAGGTGGCACCTGCTGAGAATGCCGAAATGAGCTTCGACCAGATGCTGGAAGAGTCCATCAAGACTATCTATAACGGCGACACCGTTACCGGCGTCGTGGCCGCCATTGGCACCACGGAAATTACCCTTGACCTGCCCACCAAACATTCCGGATACATATCCGTGTCCGAGTTCACCGACGATCAGCCGGGTGTGAACATCAACGACCTGGTAAAGATCGGCGACGAGATCCAGGCTTCTGTTGTTCGCGTGAACGATGTAGAAGGCACCGTCCAGCTGTCCAAGCGTCGTCTTGACGCTGCCAAGAGCTGGGGCGATGTGGAAGCTGCTGCCGAAGAAGGCACCGTCCTCGAGGGCAAAGTCTCCGAGGAGAACAAGGGCGGCGTTGTCATCAACATGAAGGGCATCCGCGTCTTCATCCCCGCTTCCCAGACCGGTCTGGGCCGCGAGGAGCCCATGGCCAACCTGCTTGGTCAGACCGTCCGCTTCAAGATCACCGAGGTCAACCGCGCCCGCAAGCGCGTTGTCGGCTCCATCCGCGTGGTGCAGGTTCGCGAGCGTCGCGAGCGCGCCGAGAAGATCTGGGGCGAGATCGAGGTCGGCAAGATCTATAACGGCACCGTCAAGAGCATGACCTCTTACGGCGCTTTCGTGGACATCGGCGGCGTGGACGGCATGGTCCATGTTTCCGAGATCAGCTGGAGCCGCATCCGCAAGCCCGAGGACGTTCTGTCCGTGGGTCAGGAAGTGGAAGTCTATGTCATCAGCTTCGATGCTGAGAAGAAGAAGATCTCCCTGGGCTACCGCAAGGCTGAGGACAACCCCTGGGCCAAGTTCACCGCCGCTTATGGCGAGGGCGATGTCGCCACCGTCAAGGTCGTGAAGTTCATGCCCTTCGGCGCTTTTGCTGAGATCGTTCCCGGTGTGGACGGTCTGATCCACATCTCCCAGATCGCTGACCGCCGCATCGGCAAGGCCGATGAGGTCCTGACCGTCGGCCAGGAAGTGGACGCCAAGATCACCGCCATCGACAACGAGAAGCAGAAGGTCAGCCTGAGCATCCGCGCTCTCATCGAGCCCGAGAAGGCTCCTGTCCGCGAGTATGAGGAAGAGGAAGAAGATTCCGCTCCTCAGGGCGATGCTCTGGTCTATGAGATCTCCGCCACCGGCGAGGCTACCGGCTTCGCTCCCGAAGAGGACGAGATCGAAGAGTAATCTTCAAAACGAAAAACCGCAAGCGCGCTGCCAGAATCGGCAGCGCGCTTGTTGCATCTTCAATTCAATGTATCGGCGTTTATCTCAAAAAGCTTCCGGATGCGTTCCTTCAGCGGTCGGTTCTCCGGCGCCTCCAGCTCCGGATCGGCGGCGAGGACGGCGTGGGCCTCGATCTGGGCGGTCTTCAATACACGCATATCGGCGGACAGATCCGCCGCGTGCATTTCCGGCAGACCGTGCTGGCGCGAGCCGAAGAAATCGCCGGGGCCGCGAAGACGGAGATCCTCCTGGGAGATGACAAAGCCGTCGTTTGTCTTTGTCATGATCTTCAGCCGGGGTTTTGCTTCCTCGGTGCTGGAATCGGAGAAAAGAACGCAGTAGCTCTTGTGCTGTCCCCGGCCGACGCGGCCGCGGAGCTGATGGAGCTGGCTCAAACCGAAGCGGTCAGCGTTTTCCACGATCATCAAGGCGGCGTTGGGCACGTCCACGCCCACCTCGATCACGGTGGTGGACACAAGAATGTCGTATTCCCCGGCGGCAAAGCCGGTCATGACGGCGTCCTTCTCCTTCGCCTTCATCCGCCCGTGAATGCAGGCTATCCGCAGATCGGGGAAAATGTCCTTCTGCAGTTCCCCGGCGTATTCCTGGGCGCTTTTTATGTTGGGGGGCAGCTCCTCGTTCTCCTCCACCATGGGGCAAACCCAGAAGACCTGACGGCCCTCTCCGATGAGACGGCGCGCAAAGTTCTGAATGCGTGTCCGCATATCTTCACCCACGGCAAAGGTATCCACCTTCTGCCGCCCGGGGGGGAGCTCATCCAGCACGGAAATGTCCAGATCCCCATAGATGATCAACGCAAGGGTACGGGGGATGGGGGTGGCGGACATGACCAGCACATGGGGGCTGTGCCCCTTGCCGGTGAGAGCACTGCGCTGGCCGACGCCGAAGCGGTGCTGCTCGTCCGTGACCACAAGGCCGAGCTCCCGGAAGGTGACGCCGCTGCCGATGAGGGCGTGGGTGCCCACGGCCACCTGGGCCTGGCCCAGGGCCAGAAGCTGGTTCGTGTTCCTCTTCTGGGCTGCCGTCATGGATCCCGTGAGCTTTACCACATGGATGCCGTAGGGCTCCAACATCTGTGAGAGACTCTGGAAGTGCTGCTCCGCGAGGATCTCGGTGGGGGCCATAAAGGCCGCCTGACAGTCGTTTTTCACGGTCTGCCAGATCAGTGCCGCAGCCACCAGTGTCTTGCCGCTGCCCACATCGCCCTGCAGAAGCCGGTTCATGGGCCGGCCGGAGGTCATATCTCCCATGGCCTCGTCCACGGCCCGTTTCTGCGCTCCGGTGGGCGAGAAGGGGAGTGCGGACCAGAAGTCCTCCATGGGAGCCGCGGTAAAACGCATACCCTCCCGGGCGGTGCGATGGGAGCGCATCTGCCCCAGTGCTGCGGCCAGAACATACAGCTCCTCAAATACAAGCCGCTGACGTGCCTGATCCAGAGCCTGCTCGTCCCGGGGGAAGTGGATGTTTTCATAGGCAAAGGGTGCCTGGGCCAGGTTGTATTTCCGGCAGAGCGTCTGGGGGAGTATATCCGGAACCTGTCCGCCGCAGGCGTCCAGCGCCTGACGGACGGTCTGATGCATCAGTTTCTGGGAGACGCCGTGGGTAAGCCGGTAAATGGGGAGGATGCGCCCGGTGACGGTTCCCTGGCGGCTTTCCGCTTCAAAGAGGGGATTTGTCATGGTGCGGCGCCGGCCGGTGCCGCTGATGCGGCCGTAAAAGACATACGTCTCCCCGGCCTGGAGCTGGCTCTTGAGATAATTCTGGTTGAAATATGTGATCTCCAGAGAGCCGGTCTCGTCCACGGCGCGAAGCTTCAGAAGCTCCATGCCGCGACGCACAAAGGTGGCGGCGGGGGGCGCGGCCACCATGGCCTTCACGCACACGGGGATATCCAGCGGCGCCTCATCGATGGTGAAGAATTGCCGCCGGTCCTCATAGACCCGGGGGAAGTTGGATATCACATCCCGCAGCGTGCGGATGCCAAGCTTTTCCAGTGCCTTGGCCCGCTGTTCGCCGACGCCCTTGATATATCGAATGTCATCGTTCAGTCTGTTCATGGCTTGATTCTACCACGGGTTGTGGTAAAATACAAATATGTTGACAGTTATTTTGACCGGTGGAGCCAGCCGCCGGATGGGACAGGACAAAGCCATGTTACCCGTGGACGGGAAGGCCATGGCCATGATGCTGGCGGACAGATATTCCTCGCTGGGCCCGGTGGCGTTTTCCGTGGACCGGGCGGGGCGGTTTCCCGCGGGCCGCCATGGGGAGCTTGTGGACCGATTTCCCGGCTGCGGGCCGCTGAACGGCCTTGTTTCGGCCTTTGAGGAGACGGAGGAGGACATCCTGTTCCTCACGGCGACGGACATGCCCGGCGGCGACATTGGGGCGGTGGAGCATCTGCTGGCCCATCTGGGGGAACACGACGCCTGTATTTATGACAACGAACCCCTGTTCGGCGTATACCGGCGCTCCTGCTTCCGACCGGCCCTTGCCTGCCTGCGCGCCGGGGAATACGCCCTGAGACCGTTTCTGAAGAAGCTGGACGTTCTGCGCCTGCCCATGGAGCGGCAGGAGCTGTTTCTGAATCTCAACACCCCGGAGGAGTACCGTGAGTATATCGGGAAAATCCAATAAACAGCCAGACCCCGCAGATCGCCGATCTGCGGGGTCTGACAATTTTCCGGTGGAAAACTATGGTATTTGATTGACAGAATGAAAGGAGTGTTATAAAATCGACACATGGTTGTATAACAAACCAAAAAGGAAAGGAAGGAAATCATGAAAGGAATCAAAAAGACTTTGTCCATGGTCCTTGTGGCCGTAATGCTGCTCGGACTGTGCAGTGTTGGCGCCTTTGCCTCTGGTGAAGCCAGTGGCAGCGCCGGATCCAGCGCCGATCTTGCCGGCGTTCTGTCTCTGAAACAGTATGTCTTCGTGGCCAGCCAGGGCGAGATCGCCAACGGCGTGGTCACCACAGAGTGCTACGGCGCATATGCCGCCGGCGGCGAGGGCGAGGTTGCCTATGCTCCCGAGGCCTTCGAGGGCGAACTGACCGTCTATGCGGACAGTGCGCTTGAGGAAGTGGCCGCGGGCGTTACCGCTGTTGTGGCGGGCGGTGTTCTGACCGTCAGCGGCGTAGCGGAGGACGGCAACACCGCTTACTACCTGGCCAGCACGGCGGAGGGCGCCTCCACCGTCATTTATGTGGTCTGCGACGAGTATGCGGAGAACACAGCCACCCTCTATCTGCCTGACGGCACCAGCATCAACCTGACCACCTATGCCCCCAACATGCGCTACGGCAACTACACCGCCGACGTGGACGCCAACTACATCGAGGGCGACCTCTCTGTCTATGTGGGCGGCAACCGCACCGCGGTGGCGCTGGAGGATCTGACCGACACCGAGAACATCGCGGGCCATGAGGACGCCGTTGCCTGGTATCTCCGCTCCGGCATCACCAACGCCGGCGACAGCCTGACCACCTTC
>CAZQFN010000019.1:0-18604 GCA_964592685.1 uncultured Oscillospiraceae bacterium
CTTGCGAAGCTTGATCGTCTCGTCCTCAACCGCGATGTTCACTTCCCAGACCGTCCCGTCATAGGTCCAGAAGTCGTCATTCGTCCCCTCTTCCTGAATACTGAGGTTCCAGTCGTTGATCGCCCGTAGGTCCGCTTCCGTGCCGGTGATGACAACGGTCGTGTCCGCCTCGGTCGTTCCGGCGGGAACGGTGACGGTGAACTCACCGGACCGGGTGATGTCCTCCGCGCCGGCCATGACCTTGAAATAACCGGACAGCTCTTCGGCATCATAGCCGCTCAGTTGGAAGGTAAAGGTCGTGTCCGCCGGCATGGGATCGCCCTCCACCGTCTTCACCACGGGGATGGAGATTTCGCTGAGGCGGAATGTATTGCTGAAGAGGGCCGAGGCGTTATTCATCTCCCAGCCGTTCGTTGTGCTGCGGGGATATGTCTGCCAGACGCTGCCGTCGAAGATCCAGTTGGAGAGGCCCGTATCCACCTCCCGGATGGTGATCCAGTAGTGATCGTAGATCTCTTTAAGCACCTTGGCGGTACCCTTGATGGTAATGTCGGCAGAGACCTTTTCCTCCCCGGCGGGAACGGTGATCTCAAAGGTATCCTCCCCGTCGGCAACATCCAGCTCCTTGTCGTTTACCAGAACCTCGAAGGTGTCATATTTCTTGCTGTCCCAGGAGCCGGTATAGCCGTTATAGCTCTCCAGGGCGAAGAGGAAGGTAAAGGTCTCATCATGGTCGATGGCGCCGCCGAGGATCTGCTTTGTCATTTCGACAGACATCTCGAAGATCTCGTCGTCGTAGATGTTGATGAACTCGATGGAATCGGAAGTACCCGAAGCGCCCTCCCGGGTCACGGTGACCTCGGGGGAGGCCCAACCTTCCTCGTCATCGGGTCCGATCTTCACGATCCAGGCTTCGCTGTCATAGGTCCAGTAGGCCGGGACATTGGAAGCGTCCTCACGGAGATAGATGGCCGCAAGGCCCTCAAAGTCCGCCGCGGAGCCGACGAGATATACATCGCCGGTGACGGAAGCCTGCTTGCCGGCCTCCAGCTCTTTGTCCAGACTGACCGTGACGGTAAAGCCGCCCTGGCCGTTGTCCGCGATGTTCTCCGCCTGGGAGAAATCGATCCCGATGTTATTCAGACCGCCAACGGGGTCGGCCTGCATGGTGAAATCAAAGGTATAGGTTCCGGCGGGCAGAGGCGCGCTGCCGTCCGCCACGGAGATGATCTTGCCGCCGGGGATGGCCACACGGACCTTGTCGTAGGTGTTGGTAAAGGTGCGACCGGTGATCACATTCTCACCGGCATAGGTCCAGGCACCGGTATCATAAGTCCAATACGCGGGAACAGCGGAGGTATCCTCGGAGATGGTGAGAACATCCTTCAGCGCCGCCATATCCGCGGCGGTCCCGGTAACATAGACCTTCGTGGAGGCGGAAGCGGTGGTCCCGTCTGCATTCAGCGTCATTTCCACGGTGAATTTTCCAGACTTGGTGATCTCGGTTGCAGACTCTTTGTCCTGGCCCACAGCAATGGCGAAGTACTCAGACAGCTCCGCCGCGCCGGTATCCACGAGGAAGTCAAAGCTGTATGTTCCGGCTGCAAGCATCACATTGCCCACCGCCGTCGCCGTCTTGGTCACGGGGATTTCAAGGATCTCAAGCTCTTCCGTATACTCGTTGGTGAAGGCGACGCTGTATATGTCCTGCTTGCCCTCGTTGGAGTTGCCGTTGATGATCTCATACCAGTTATCATCATCCTCGACGTAGCCGAAGGTGACGGTATAGACCGTTTCGTCATAGATCCAGTTGGCGGCGTCGGTATCGACCTCGGTGATGACGATGGACTGGATGTTCCAGAAGTCGTCCGCCGTGCCGGAAACCGCCAGATAGCCGGAGGCATCAGAGGCCAGGGTAAAGGAATAATCCGCATTGGCACTGATCTGGGGCGCAACATAGGCATCCTTCTCCGCCACAAACATAAACATTTCGCTGGGCACGGAGCCTTCCACCCAGTTCACGACCACATTGAACAGGAAGGTCTCTTCCTCCGGGGTGACGTCGCCGGTCTGCTCCACCGTCTTGGAAACGGGGATATCCACGATGACCCGCTCGCTGGCGACATAGGTGTTCTCAAAGGCCACGCCCGTGGTTTCACCGGCCTCTACCGCCGCGGTGGTTTCGGTGCCCGCGGCCGGCTCACCGCCGTCCACGCTGACGGTTGCGGTCACGGAATGGTGCTCCAGACCGTAGCCGGTCTCCGCGAGGGTATAGGCGCCCTCCGGCAGATTCGTGCGAGTCCACGTGTAGGAGCCGCTGCCGCTGCCTTCATCGGCGTTTTCAAGGGTCAGGATATCCACCTGCCGGCCGGCCGCGTTCAGCACATGGATGGCGAAATACTGCTTCAGCGTAGCCAGCGAGCCGCTTTCGTCCTCAAAACTATGGTCGTGGTCTTCCACTTCGCAGTAGAAAGTCTTGGAAACGGTCAGATCGCCCACGATCTTGGTATAATCGTTTTTGATCTCAACCGTCTCGTCCGCATTCAGGGTGACATCAACGCTGCCGTCGGCATCCTCCGTTCCGTCGATGGTGACGGTGTATTCATAGTTGGCGATATCCGCGCCGGACTCGGTGATGGTATAGGTGCCCTGGGCCAGATCCTCAAGGACCCAGCTGTACATACCGGGCTGTTCCACATTGGCATCGTCAAGAGTAAGGACGGTCTCGGTGCCGTCTTCCGCGGTAACGGTGATCCTGAAGCCGGCCGGCAGGGTCACGCCGCCGGTGACGGTTTTGATGACGGTCAGATCCACGGGTTCCGGCTCATAGGTGTTGGTAATTACCACCGTATGGGTGCCGGTGACAAGGGTAACGCTTGCCGCGTCATCGGTGAGGGCGGTCTCCGTGCCGCCGTCCACCGTAACGGTGGATGTGCGGATATAGCCCTCCACATCGGCGTTGGTCTCCGTGATGACGTAAGTATCCAGAGGCAGATCCTTCAGCTCATAATAGCCGCCGTATGTGCCCTCTGTGAAGTCCGCATAGGAGACGGTCTCGGTATAGTCCGTTTCCGTGCCGGCAACGGTGAAGAGAAGATTCGCAGGAATCACCGCTTCGCCGTCAAAATGCTTGTGAAGAACGAGGTTCGCGGTGTTCTCGCTATAAGTATTGACGAAATCAAACACCGTCGTCTCATTGGCCGCAACGGTGCCGGAAGCCCACAGGGAGCCGGAAGGCTCGCCGCCATTGACCGTGACGGTCTGGGAGTGGGTATAACCTTCCGCATAGGCGTTGTTCTCCGTGACGGTGTAGGTACCGAGAGGAATGCCCTCCATGGTATAGGAGCCGTCGGTAAAGTCGGTATAAAGAACGGTCGTGGTGCTGCCGTCCGGCTTGGTGACGGTAAAGGACAGATTGGACGGAACAGCGTCAAAGCCGTCGTTAAAGCTCTTGGTGATGGTCAGCGCGCCCACCGGCTCGTCCAGCTTTTCCCACTGGGCAATGAGCTTGGTGTGGGTAATGAGAGAAAAGGACGTGCCGGAAGAAATCATCGTATCGTAGTTTGACAGATGATCGCCCAGAGAGACCTCATAAAGATCGCCGTTCACGGTGGTGTAGGTCTGATAAAGCTCTTCCTTCCAGCCGACGAACTCATACCATTCGCCGTTCACCTGCACCCGCTTAAACTCGTCGGCAACATCGTTCACCACATGGCGAACGCCGGCGTCCTCCTTCGTGTATTCATATTCCAGATCGCTGGCATTGATATAGGCGACGTTGGCGCTGTTGACCTCGATCCAGTCATCGCCGGCAAACCCGGCTATGCCGGGATAATACTGCACATAGAGGGGACTGGGGATGGCCGCCGTCTCAATGATGACATAGTAACCCCTGTTGCTCTTGTCGTTGCTGTCATGGCAGAAATTGACGCTGTCCAACTGAAGGGTCATGGTGGTACCGCTCAGAGAGAAGGAGCGGTCATAGGCATTCTGGTTCTCCCAGGTGGTGCAGTGAAAGGCATTGGCCTGACCGCTGCAGCAGCAGGCAATAACGATGCGGGTCACATAGTATCCGGCCGCAGGGGTAATGACCAGCGTCGCCGTGCCGCCGTTGACCGCATTGGTGTTGGGATAGCAGGACGACAGAGAGACACCGCTGCTCGTCACATTGCTCTGGGTGGCCGTCGTGTGATAGGGAAGAGAATAGCCGGCCAGCGTCACGCTGGAAATGGTGTTGCTGTAACTGGCCGTACTGTTCTCGTTGTTGAAGTGCGTCCAGGCCACATAGGCGCCGCTGGTCCAATACTTCTGATCCAGCGTCTCGCCGCCCGAAGCATACAGAACCGCCCCGGCCTCTTCCACAGCGATCTCGATCACTTCTTCCTCCTCGGCAGGGGTCTCCTCAGCAGGAGCCTCTTCCTCGGCGGGAGCCTCTTCCTCGGCGGGAGCCTCTTCCTCGGCGGGAGCCTCTTCCTCGGCGGGAGTCTCCTCCTCCGCGGGGGCCTCCTCCACTGCGGGGGACTCTTCCTCAGCGGGGGACTCTTCCTCAGCGGGGGCCTCTTCCTCCGCGGGGGCCTCTTCCACTGCGGGGGCCTCTTCCACTGCGGGGGCCTCTTCCACTGCGGGGGCTTCCTCCACTGCGGGGGCTTCCTCCACTGCGGGGGCCTCCTCCGCTGCGGGGGCCTCCTCCGCTGCGGGGGCCTCTTCCTCGGCGGGAGCTTCCTCCACTGCGGGAGCCTCTGCCACTGCGGGGGCTTCCTCCACTGCGGAAGTCTCCGCCGCCGGGACTTCCGTCTGGACAGCCTCTGCGCCTTCACTGGCCAGAACGGTGGCCGGGAAGAGCGAGAAGATCATCAGAACCGCAAGCATGAATGCCAATGTTCTCTTCATCCTGTGTACCTCCTTCTTGTGTCCGGGGGGCTTAAAATCTTTCTCAAACGAAAGAATACTTCCAGAAATTTATATATACCTATTATAATACTGGGTATACATAATGGTTGTACCTTAGCGTAACACGTCCGGGTTCGAAACGCAATAGAAAAAGTGTGAATTTTACTTGAAAATTCACACTTTTCTCCATCTTTTTCCCCGGGGATGGGTGATTAAAAGTTTTACAACATTAACCCCCCCCCCCGCATTAGATTCTCTAATCTTTCAGCAGGGCACGGAAGTGCCGGAACACCGCCCCGCCGTCCACCGTGTCCGGCCGCGCTTTGGCAAAGCACATCCGCTCCGGATGCCACTGGACGCCCAGAAGCGGCAGCGCATCATGCTCCACCGATTCCACCACGCCGTCCGGGGCAAAGGACGTGACGGAAAAGCCCTGTCCGATGGCCCCCAGGGCCTGATGGTGGAGGCTGTTCACGGCATACTCCCGGCCATACAGCCGCTCCATGAGCGTGCCGGGCAGACTGCGGCACCGATGGACCTTGTCCCCCTGATCCCAGGCATGGGCCTCCGAAAGGGACAGATGCTGGATGAGCGTGCCGCCGAAGCGGATGTTCAGCAGCTGGCAGCCCTTGCAGATGCCCAAAACCGGCTTTCCCGCGGCGAGAAAGGTCTCCAGCACCGAAAGCTGGGCCAGATCCAGCGGCCGGTCAATGTCCCGGGAGCCGCGGTTTTCCTCTCCATAGAG
Source organism: uncultured Oscillospiraceae bacterium (assembly GCA_964592685.1). GTDB lineage: Bacteria > Bacillota > Clostridia > Oscillospirales > Oscillospiraceae > CAJOIG01. The sequence continues at coordinate 5,636 of CAZQFN010000019.1, forward strand.
ATCCGGGGCCACGTCCCCGCCGCCGGGGAGCACCAGCCCCGCGCAGCCGGCCGTTTCCTCCGGCCGAAGGCTGATGACAGGCTCCAGCCCCACGCCCACCAGGGCGGCGGCATAGTTTTTCACATGTTCCGGCCGTCCGGCCAGGGCCACTTTCATGCTTCCCGCTCCTTACAGATCACAGGCGACGATGTCCTCAAAGGTCTCCCGCCGCACCACAAGACGGTCCTCTCCGCCCCGGAGCATCACCATGGCCGGCCGGGGCACCCGGTTGTAGTTGGAGGCCATGGAATAGTTATAGGCGCCGGTGACCAGCACGGCCACCCTGTCCCCCACCCGGGGGGTCTGGATGGTCATATCCGCGCCGATGAGGTCGCCGCTTTCGCAGCAGCGCCCCGCCAGATCGGCCACATAGTCCGCCGGTTCCCCCGCCCGGTCCGCGATGAGGGCGGTATAGCGGGACTGATACAGGGCATACCGGGGGTTATCGGTCATGCCGCCGTCGATAGCGATGTAGTTTTTATAGCCGGGGATGGTTTTGATGCTCTGGACGGTGTAGAGCGTCACGCCGGCGGAGGCCACGATGCTCCGGCCCGGTTCCATCCAGACGGCGGGGGCGGGATAGGCCCGCTCCCCGCAGATCGTCTCCAGACGCCGGCCGATGGCCCGGATGAAGGCCTCCACATCCGCGTCCGGGTCCCCTTCCACATAGGGCACCGCCGGGCCGCCGCCCAGATTCAGGACCGAAGCGGTGAAGCCAAGCTCCCCCCGGACCCGGACCATGAAATCCGTCATGATGTCCAGCGCGTCCAGGAAGGGCGCGGGCTCGGCGATCTGGGAGCCGATGTGGCAGTGGAACCCCTTCAGCTCCACGCCCGGCGTCTCCAGCGCCAGCCGGGTGAATTCCATGGCCTGGCCGGTCTCGATGGCCACGCCGAATTTGGAGTCCACCCTGCCGGTGTTCACCGCGTCAAAGGTGTGGGGATCGATGCCCGGCGTCAGCCGCAGGAGCACCCGCTGGGTCTTCCCCCCCTCGCCGGCCACCCGGGAGATGCGCTCCAGCTCCTCCCGGTTGTCCACCACAAAGTGGCCCACCCCGGACTCCACGCCGAAGCACACATCCGCCAGGGTCTTGGCGCTGCCGTGGAAACACATGTTCTCCGGGTCGAACCCCGCGGAGAGGGCGGTATACAGCTCGCCCGAGGAGACGATGTCCGTGCCCATGCCCTCCGCGGCGGCGATGCGGTAGATCTCCTTGCAGCTCAGGGCCTTGCTGGCCAGAAAGGGTCTGCTCCCGGCGGGGAGCCAGGTCTTCATGGCGGAGACATAGCGGCCCATCTGGGCGCGGATGAGATCCTCGTCCATGACATAGAGGGGCGTCCCGTATTTTTCCGCCAGGGAAACGGTATCCACCCCGGCAACGGCAAAATGGCCGGCAGCATTTATGGCATGATTTTTCTGAAGCATAATTTTTCTTCTCTCTTTATTTCTATGTTTTAACGGTTCATATATGCAGGTCTTCGTCCAAAACAAGACCTTTCGCCACGATGTTGGTGGGCCCGGTGAGATACAGGGCGGGCAGCGCCCCATGGGGCCGCGGGCTTACCTCCACCTCCAGAAGACCGCCGGGGTTTTCCAGAAAAACGGTCATGGCCTCCCGCCCGGCGCGGCGGGCGATGGTCAGCGCCGTGGAGGCGGAGCCGGTGCCGCAGGCCAGGGTGAAATCCTCCACCCCCCGCTCATAGGTGCGCAGAACGGCCCGGTCCGGCCCGGTGAGCTCATAGAAATTCACATTGGCGCCCTTGGGAAAGGCCGGATGCCAGCGGAGGGTTTTGCCCAGCGGGCGAAGGGTCTCCACGGTCATGGAGGCGAGGCCGGGCAGCTCCACCACCGCGTGGGGAAGACCGGGCGTCCCCAGCTCCACATAGGCGCAGGCATGCCCCTCTGCCGTCCGCTCCGGCTCAAAGCAGGTGGGGTCTGTCAGCCGGACGCGGTAGCGCCGCTCATCCAGCCGCCGGCCGGTGACGATGCCGGAGGGCGTCTCCACGGTCTGGGTCTCCCCCGCCAGTCCAAGCTCATAGCCGAAGCGGCAGATGCACCGGGCGCCGTTTCCGCACATCTCGCCGGCAGAGCCGTCGGCGTTAAAGAAGGCCATGCGGAAATCCGCCGTCTCCGAGGGTTCCACCGCCATGAGCCCATCCGCCCCGATGGAGAGCCGCCGCCGGCACAGAACGCGGGCAAGCGCCCCATAGCGGGAGGGGTCAATGGCCCCATCCATGTTGTTCAGGATCACAAAGTCGTTTCCGGCTCCGTTCAGCTTATAAAATTCCACCGGGCATCCCCCTTGTTTTATTTGTGCAACGCATTAAATTATTATATCATCCTTGCTTCCGGATTACCACCATTTTATGGACGATTGTTTCAATTTTATTTCAAATTGATTTTTTCCCCCCGATGGGCTATGATGATGGTATCTGACAAACAACCGCAAAGGAGCGCTTCCGCCATGAACACGCCCAAACAGATCGCCGAAAACTATGTCCCCATCGCCGTCGGAAAGGGAGATATGCCCCGGGGAAAAATGTTCCTCATGGCCATTCTGGCCGGCATGTTCATCGCGCTGGCCGGCGTGGGCGCCTCCATCGGCACCGCCGCCGTGAACAAACTGGCCGGAGCCTGCATTTTCCCCGCCGGTCTCGCCATGGTCATTCTGGCGGGCAGCGAGCTTTTCACCGGCAACTGCATGATGGTCATCGGCCTGGCCCAGCGGAAGCTCACCGCGAAAAAGCTTCTCATCAGCTGGCTGGTGGTCTATCTGGGCAATTTCGTGGGCGCGGTGCTGGTGGCGTGGCTGGCCGTATACGGCGGCACCTTCGCCTCCGGCTATGAGGCCCTCATCGCCACCGCCTCCGCCAAGACCGCCCTGGGCTTCGGCGAGGCCTTCATCCGGGGCATCCTCTGCAACGTGCTGGTCTGTCTGGGCGTCTGGATGGCCTTCGCCGCCAAGGATGCCGGCGGCAAGGTGATCAGCCTGTTCTTCCCCATCATGGTATTCGTTCTGTGCGGCTATGAGCACTGCGTGGCCAATATGTTCTATATCCCCGGCGGGCTTTTTGCCTGCGCCCGCTACGGCGTCTCTGCCGAGGGCCTCACCTGGGGGGCCATGGCGGTGAAAAACCTCCTCCCTGTCACACTGGGGAACATCGCCGGCGGCGCCGGGCTCGGAATGATGTTCTGGGCCATCCACCTGCGGGAAAAGAAAACCGTCAAAATATGATGCCTGTCAACAAAAGATCGGGTCTGCCATTCCGGCAGGCCCGATCTTTCTTATTGGTTTTTCGTTCCCCCGTCCCCATCCGGACCCGGGGCGACGGCCTTCCAACGCCGGGGAGCGCCTCACCCCTCGGCCATGCATTCATAATACTCCGCCTCGGAGGCAAAAAGCATATAGACCTTGCCCACCAGACCGTAAAAACCCGCCGCCGTAAAATATCCACGCATGTTTGCGCCCTCCCGTAAAGCATTCTTCATGCTTACAGGATAGAACAAACAAAGTCCCATAAAACGGACAGCCGCTTTATGGCCCCGTGATAGCCCGCACATAGCCCCGGGCGCAGTGGGTGCGGAAAAATTCCTCCATGGAAAGGCAGATCTCCTCCTGCCCGTCGCAGACATTGAAAAAGCGGAACCGGTCCTCTTCCCTCCGGACATAGGCCACAAAATGGGGCACATCCCCCTCCCAGTAGCGCAAAATGCCGCTCCGGCTGTCCTTTGCGGCGGAGAGGCTCTTCCTCCGCCCGCGGCAAAGGGGGAACCGGCCCCACCGGTCCAGATACCGGCGCAGCACCCGCACCGGCGTCGGGCCGGGGATCTGACGGGGGAAGTATGCGTTCATTTCCCGGTGCACGGTCCGGTGATCCACCGGCCGTTCCAGAGCCAGAAGGAAGTTATACGCCGCGATCCAGCCGCAGCCGTTGACGGCCGACGGCATCCCCCGATAGACATAGCTTTCAAAACAGTCCTGATCCAGAATATAGCCGTCCGCCGTGAAGCCCGCCGTCATAATGTTCCCTCCCTGCGTTTTTGCATTATTATAGCATAGAGCTTTCCGCCGGAAAAGTTCTTTACGAACGAAAAAACCAATGATATAATTAAAGAATTGAAAGTAAACTGGATATGTCTGTGCATGAAACCCCATAAAGACAGAAAGAGGCTATTCGTGACTTATATTTTGTACAACCCCCTGGCAAACGGCGGAAACGGCACGGAGGGACTGGACGCGATCCTGTCCGCCTTTCCCGGCGCGGCTCTTTGCAACATCATCGAGCTGGACACAAACGAGTTTCTCACCGCTCTCCCGGCAGACGATCAGGTCATCCTCTGCGGCGGCGACGGCACTCTCCACCATCTGGTGAACGATCTGGCAGACCCGGCCGCCCTGGAGGTCCCGGTGTATGTGTGGAAATTCGGCACCGGAAACGATTTCTGGCGTGACGCGCCGGAGAAAAAGGAGAAGGAAATGGTCCTTCTCAACGACTATATGAAAAACCTGCCCACGGTCCGGATCAACGGCCGGTCCGTCCGCTTTCTGAACAACTGCGGCCTCGGCATCGACGGCCGTGTCTGCGAGATGGGCGAGGAGAAAAAGCGGAAAAAGGGCGGCAAGGTCAGCTATGCGGCCATGGCGCTGAAGGCCATTCTCTATGACTACAAGTGCGCCCGGGCCAGAGTGACCGTTGACGGCGTCACAAAGGAATACGACAAAGTCTGGCTGGCCACGGCCATGAACGGCAAATACTTCGGCGGCGGCATGAAAATCACCCCCGATCAGGATCGCCGGGGCGACAAGCTGTGCTGCATCGTCTGGCACAAAACCGCCCGGCCCCTGGCTCTGCCGCTGTTCATCTCCGTCTTCCCCGGGCTGCATGTGCATTTGAAGAGCATGTTTGATCTGCGCTGGGGCAGCGATATCCAGGTGGAATTCGACCGGCCCTGCGCCGTGAATCTGGACGGCGAGGTCACCTCCGGCGTCCTTTCCTATTCCGCCGGCAAGGGCCCCGCTTCCCGGCCGGAGCCCGCACTTTCCAAAGGAGCGTTCTATGAGACGTAAAAAATTCCTTCTGCTGTTTCTGGCGGCGGTGCTTCTGGCGTTTCTGACCGCCTGCGCCGTTCAGGAACTGGAGGATGCCGCAAACACCAAATACTACCGCGTCACCTTTTACTCCGACCACACCGGCGACACAGCCATGACCTGGAAGCGGCTGGCCGAGGGCAGCACCATCCGCCTGGTCCCCGACCGGGAGTGGATCCTGGGCTGGACCGACAAGGACGGCAATCTGCTGGAGCCGGACGGCATGACGGTCACGGGAAACATGGCCTTCTATGCCTATACCGTTCCCGAACCGGTGGACACCCATGTGGAATACATGGGCCGCATCGCCAGCGTCTGGTTCCGGCCGGACACCGCTCTCCGCCGGGAGGAGGCCGCCCAGATCCTCTATGAGATCCTGGACTGGGCCGCGGAGGAAGCCCCGGAAACCGTCCTCACCACGGACACCGGGGAGCAGCTCTATGCCGAGGCGGAGACGGAAACCGATGAGCCGGTCTATATCCCCACCAATTACGAGCCGGTCTTCTCGGATCTGGACGAGGACTGCCCCTATTACGCCGCGGTGAAAACCGTGACCGCCTGGCATCTGATGAGCGGGTATCCCGACGGGACCTTCCGCCCGGACCGGACCATCACCCGGGCCGAATTCATTGCCATGCTTCAGCCCTTCTTCGGGGAGAGCGGAGATCCGGGCGAATCCCCCTTCCGGGACGTCCCCTCCGATCACTGGGCCGCCCAGGCCATTGCCGACGCCGGAGCCAGCGGTCTGCTGGAGGGCTTTGAGGACGGATTTTTCTATCCGGAATCGGCTCTGACCCGCGCAGAGGCCGTGTGCATCGTCAATCGCCTTCTGGGTTACGGCTCCGACCATCAGGCGCTGGACAGCACCACCCCGGAGAATCTGTATGTGGACGTCTCCCGGGATCACTGGGCCTATTACGACATTCTGGACGCCACCTATTCCAACAAGCTCCTGCCCTATATCCGCGGCGAAGTGGAGGGCGTGACCCCCGGCTTCATTCTGATCGACACCGGCCTGTATCATGTCAGCGACGATCTCACCCTGGACTTCTATGAGGCCGGTTTCCACATCATCGAAGGCCAGCTCCATTACTGCTCCAAGGACGGCTATGCCATCAACCGCTATTCCAAGGGCTTTCACGAGATCGACGGCGCCATGTATTACGCGCTGGATAACAACCGGGGCTTCCTGCAGGACGGAAAGGTCGGATATCTCTATTTCGGCTCCAATGGCCGTTATACCTCCGGCGATTCGGAGTTGGATGAGCTGGTAAACGAGTTCATGGCCGGCATTCTGAAAAACACATCCATGACCAAAGAACAGAAGCTGCGGTCTGTTTATGACCAGGTCAAGAATACCTTCGGCTATATCAACTGGGGCGACGGATACAGAGTCGGCAGCACCGGCTGGGCCAATGCGTGCGCCAAAACCATGCTCCAGCGCAAATCGGGACATTGTTTTTATTGGGCCGCCGTGTTTATGCATTGTGCCCGACGGCTGGGCTATCAGGCCCAGGTCGTCTGCGGCTACTGCGGAAGCGAATCCTACACGCTTTCAAGCCTCCACGCATGGGTCATCATCGAATGGTCGGACGGCAACGATTACATCTTCGATCCCGGTCTGGAATGGAGTTACAACCGCGGGTATGTGAATGGATACGTAGAGTACCGGGATCTTTTCAAGCAGAGCCTGTGGGCTCCCAAGGTCACTTATACATTCCCCAACGGCACCGCGTATTACCGCGCCTGGAGTGACACCGCGGCCACGGCCACCCCCTCGCCCACCGCCACGCCGAAGCCCTCCGCCACCCCCAAGCCGGACACGACGGAAGCGCCGCAAGGGACTTCCGCGCCGGAAGCCACGCCGGACACCGGGCCGACGCCGGTGCAGCCCTCCGCTCCGTCGGCCACCGGCACCCCGACAGAGCCGACCGCCCCCACTCCCACGGAGGCGCCGGTCGTTACGCCTGCCCCAACCGAACCGCCCGCACCCACGGAGGCGCCCGCTCCCACCGCGGCACCTGCCCCCACCGCGGCACCTGCCCCCACCGCAGCGCCTGCCCCCACCGCGGCACCGGTCGCGCCGGACCCGGACCCTGTGCCGGAAGAGGCCGCGGCGGCATGATCTCTCAAACGAAAGAGGACCACTATGGATGAATTAAAGCTGGTCGTTGCCAGCAATCTGATCCTGCTCCGCCAGAAGGCCGGTCTGACCCAGGCGGAGCTGGGCGAAAAACTGAATTACTCCGACAAGACCATCTCCAAATGGGAGCGGGCCGAGTCCATCCCCGATGCCTTTGTTCTCACCCAGCTGGCCGCGATCTATGGCATCACCGTGGACGATATCCTCCGCCCCGCGGACACCTGGGAGGAGCAGCAGGAAAAGCGAAAAGCCGCCGAAAAGGAACGGGAGCGCAAATTCAGCGCCTCCGTGGTCTCCATGGTGGCCATCGCCGGCATCTGGACCATGGCCGTAATGACTTTTGTCATCCTCTGGCTTGCCATTGACGCCATCCTCTGGATCCTGTTCCCCTGCGCGGTCCTGGTGAGTCTCATTGCCATCCTGGTGTTCAACTCCATCTGGAATCAGGGCCGGGGCAACACCTGGATCGTCATGGTCCTGGTGGCCATGACCGTCACCCTGATTTATCTGTTCCTGCTGCCCTTCAATCCCTGGCAGCTGTTTCTGATCCTCATCCCGGCGGAGATCCTTGTGTTCCTGTGCTTCCGCATCCGCTCCGGCCCGCGCGCCCGCCGGAAAACCTCCGGCACACCGCCGGCATGAACCCGCAAACCCTTGAAAACAGCGGACTCTACGATTCGTAGAGTCCGCTTTCCCTTTCCCGTAGAGCCGTTTCGCGGAGTGTAGCTTGCCCGCCGGTCCCTTCTGCGGCTAGAATGGAGACACCGATTTCCCATAAAGGAGTGTTCATTCATGTCTGATTTTGTTTTGAGCTGCTGTTCCACCGCTGACATCACAAAGGAGCAGTTCGAGCGCCGTAATATCCAGTACATCTGCTTCCATTATTTCATGGACAACGTGGAGTATACCGATGACCTTTACACCACCATGACGCCGGACGCCTTTTATCAGGCCATGGTGGACGGCGCCGACACCCGCACCTCGCAGGTGAACATCTCCGAGTATCTGGACTATTTCACCGGATTTCTGGAGCAGGGCAAGGACATCCTGCATCTGACCCTGTCCTCCGGCATTTCCGGTTCCCATACCTCTGCCATCAACGCCGCCGCCATCGCCCGCGAGCGTTATCCCGACCGGAAGATCTATGTGGTGGACTCCCTGGCCGCCGCCTCCGGCTTTGGTCTTCTGATGGATAAGCTGGCCGACCTGCGGGATGAAGGCATGGACATCGACCAGCTCCGGGACTGGGCCGAGGCCAATCGTCTGCGGATGCACCACTGGTTCTTCTCCACCGATCTGACCTTCTTCGTCAAAGGCGGCCGCATCTCCAAAGCCGCCGGCGTGTTCGGCGGACTTCTGAGCATCTGCCCCCTCATGAACGTGAGCCACGAAGGCCGTCTCATCCCCCGGGAAAAGATCCGCACCAAGAAAAAAGTCATCCAGGCCATCGTGGACAAGATGGTCGTCTGCGCCGACAACGGCCTCGACTATGACGGAAAGTGCTATATGTGCCACTCCGCCTGTCTGGAAGATGCCCAGGAGGTGGCCCGTCTGGTGGAAGAACGCTTCCCCAAACTGAATGGCAAGGTCCAGATCTACAACATCGGCACCACCATCGGCAGCCACACCGGCCCGGGTACCGTGGCCCTGTTCTTCTGGGGCAAGGAGCGCGTGGACTGATTTTCTCCACATACAGAAATGCGGTCGGAGCTTACACTCCGGCCGCTTTTGCCGACACCCTTCTCTTGACACCGCTTCCGGAAAAGGATATAGTATTAAGGCAATTATCCGGGTGTGGCGCAGTTGGTAGCGCGGGTGGTTTGGGACCACCAGGCCGCAGGTTCGAACCCTGTCACTCGGACCAAATTGGGACGTAATCTTTGATACGAAGATTACGTCCCAATTTTTGCGCATTTTATAAGGAATCTCCGAATTTTCCGAACAATTTTAATTTCTCTTTTCTGTTTTCTCAGCTTAATCCCCTTAAAGACTGTATTTATTGATACATTTTTGTGTGTCCCCGGCACGCAGTAAACGTGAAATCGTTAAGGGTAATCGTGAAATTATTAGTTTGATTCTTCTTTCCACCCTTGCTATAATACAGATACGGAGGTGGTGCATCATGACGACTGCTGACTGGGAAAACAATTTTGGCAATCACTTTTTGATCACGCTAACAAATGAAGAGCGAAGGTATTTCGGACTCTCAGCGGTTTCTCCTGACTGGGACACCTTAGCATATTGCAGTAAAACCAACCTCTGGTATACCAGAGTAACCGCCTTTTTTGATGGCAACACCATTATTAAAGTCATCAGTGAAACCAAGCGGGTTCTGGATGATGGCACTGCTAATTACGAGAATTATGTGGAATACGACACAAAGCTGGACACCGCCGAGCGAAAACAGCTACTGCCACTTACCTCCCGTGGAAAGCCTAAGCCCCTGTCCGCCTCCAACATCAATGCCGTTACACCTTTTGGATGTAGCTTTGCTATTGACTATGAATCCGGAAAAGATACGCGTCTGCGGCTGAACAACCTCCGGGCCAACAAAGAATTTCCAATCGGCGAATGGGATGCAATTGCAGCAATTAGATCCGAACCCGATTTCCACGCTTTCATGAACACCTACATCTCCACCTGCAGGGATGATTATTTCGACAAACTCCAAGCGTTCAAAGGTGCAAAGAAAGTTACCATTAAATATAAGCCCGGTGATATTTTCCGTATGGAACTTGATCGGACACGTTACTGCTACGGAATTATCACCGGAACGATCAAAAAACTGAAAGCTATGCCAGAGTTGCCCGAAAAGCACAGCTTGCGGCAACTGATGATGGTTCCCATTATGGTGCGCCCCTATCAACTGATCACGGATGATCCAAATCTGAAGTTTGATGAACTGTGCCACGTTCCGCTTGGGCGTGTACAAATCGTGGGAGATAATGACATCATCTGGGGTACGCATACCATCGTTGATCACAAACCGCTTGCCCCGGATGATTTGGAGTTTAATTTTGTCTGCACCAAAATCATATCGCACTCTCAACACAACACGCTATTTACGCAAGATATATTCATGCGCAATGGTCTGATTCCCCAGCAGGAATATACACTCTATATCGAGTGGGGTTTCGCACAGACAAGTCTGCGCTATGATCAATTGTCGGACAAATTGAAATCTTTTTTGGCTGATTATAGTTCCCCTCATGGTGGGGTTTCTATGGGTATCGACCCGCGTTCAGCTGTTCCTGACGAAAAACGCCGTCAATACTATTCCTACCGCATGAATCTTTTGAATCACGAAAACCACGAGATGCTGAGCGAAATATTTACTTGTCTGGGTTTGAATACAGATACTACATTTGACCAGTTCGCAGAAAAGTTTGGCGGCCTTACACGTCAAGAGATCGTTTTCCACATGAAATAATACAAACTTCCCAGAGATCTTTCTTTATTCCTCTGGGAGGTTCATCTTATGCTACACAGGGGGTTCACCCAATCACAAAGGGGGTTCAGATTTTTACCCCAGGGGGTTCACATTTTCCGTTTTGTATCAATAAGTACCACCTTTGCCATATCGCCGCAAAGAATCCTTTGCGGCGATATTTATTGATTCTTTAAATACAGCGATCGGGCCGGTCTTTTGACCGGCCCAACGTGTTTATTTTATCAAAAACATACCGGTCTTGTCAACAATTTCAAGCCCCGCCGAGGCCGATTCTCCCCTTTAAACAACTTTAGCGGTTTAAAATCGTGCGCTATTGCTCATTGAATTCCCGGCCGCCCTGTGCTATATTATAGCCAGAAAGGGTGATACCCGATGTACAAGGTAAGAAACCTAAGGGCTTAAAAGGTTAAAGCCCGGGGCGACGGCCTTCCGTTCACAGGAAATGTTCCGGCCGCGTGTGAGATCAAAATCTGACGAGCGTTTGCGGCAAGGAATGGATTTCGGAGCGATGGCTCCTGTCGCCGGAATCTGAGGAAAGAGAGGTAACCAAGGATGTTAGATACTAAGAATACAGCGAAATGACCCTTGACGGTTGAGATCACAGGAACCGTTCAAGGGTCATTTCGTTTATATGGATCCTTTTCATTCGCCCGACCGGGCGCTTTTTTTATGTCAGAACAAGCCGGTGATGAATATCTCCAGACCGATCAGGATTAGGATCGCGCCGCCCAGGATCTGGGCCTTGCCGGCGAGCTTTGTGCCGGCCGTCCGGCCCAGCACCAGGCCGAAGGCGCAGATGACAAAGGTGACCGCCGCGATGATCAGCGCCGAGACCACCGCCATGACGCCGTTGTATTCCGAGATGGTAAAGCCCACGGAAAGAGCGTCGATGGACGTGGCGATGCCCTGCACCAGCAGCGCGCCGAAGCCAAGCCCGGCCTTCTCCCCGCTCTCCTCCTCGCCCTGGACGCCGTCCATGATCATCTTGATGCCGATGAACAGCAGCAGAAGCAGAGCGATCAGGGGGATGAATTTCTCCAGCGACTGAAACAAATTTGTGATCGTGTGCACGCAAAACCAGCCGATCAGCGGCATGAGCGCCTGGAAAAAGGCGAACATACCGGCAATGCCGGCCATCTTTTTCCGGCTCATTCCCGGCTCATTGAGCCCGTTGGCCAGGGAAACCGAAAAGGCGTCCATGGCAAGTCCGACGCCAAGCATGGCGCTGGTGATGAAAAATCGGATACTCCAATCCATATTCTGTCCTCCGTAAACATATAAAAAACCCAAGTACAGCGGTGCTATACTTGGGTCGTCTTTTGCAAAAAAACAGACTCTGTGTATAGCTTCGCAGTTATACACGAGTCTCGCAATTTAAAACAAGCCAGGCCGGAGGGCCAGTATGTTGACTTGTTACGCCGGGCAGCGCTTGCTACTCCCTCGCGGGTACCGTGATACAATACCACCTTTGTCCCATCCCGTCAAGAGGTTTTCTGTCAAAAATGCCCTTTTCCCTCTCCGAATCGAAAAAGGACCGCGCAGCCGCGCGATCCTTCCGATCATTCCTCATCTTTCTTTCGGAACACAAAAAACTTGGAGACGATGTAGTTCAGGATGATGACCAACACCGTGACCACCACATTGGCCGCAAAGCCCTCCACGCCAAACCAGGATGCGTCCAGACCGGCCTTCATCAGAAGAGGCAGGCCCACCACCTCCACCACGCCGGTGGCGACCCGGCTGGCAAAAAACTCCACACCCTCCCGCAGCCAGATCTTCCAGTCTGCGGCCGTGGAGAAAAATACCCACAGCTTGTTGGTCACAAAGGCGAAGGTCACCGCACAGACCCAGCTGAGGATCTTTCCCGGCAGGATCCCCATGCCGGCAGCCCCCACAAACAGGGCATAGGTGACCCAGCTGACCAGAGTGGTGCAGCCGCCGAAGAACACATAGTTCACAAGCTCCCGGTATTTCTTATAAAGCTCCAGAATCTTTTTCATCGGTCCATCCGTCTTCTCAGCCGTTCAGATAGACCGCGTGAACGATCTCCTCCTCCGCGGTGCGCAGACTCCAGACATAGAAGCCCTCATAGAAGAGCATGCCGTCCTCGGCATTGTCCTCCAGACAGGAGGCAGCATACTGGGTCTCGGTGGGTTCACCGATGGTCGCGTAAAGATCCTCCACGGAAGCGCCCACCAGCTTCTGGGCCTTGTCGTAAGCCGCCTGGTCCAGAGAGGTATCGGTGGC
>CAZQFN010000020.1:0-18230 GCA_964592685.1 uncultured Oscillospiraceae bacterium
TATTGACAACGCAGATGACCGCGATCTTTGACGACCGGGACGGAGCGGATCTGGCCCTGATGCGCCTGCGGCGCAACGGCATCGAATACTCCATCGCGGAGCTTCGGGCCCCGGACCGGAAGGTGAAAAGCGAAATGCCCCTGCTGGACATGAGCTCCGGCTACGGTCTGGGGATGACCGATCGTATCGGGCCCGGGGAGATGTATGCGGCGGTGCTCAATTCCCGGGCGGTGATGGAGCGCAATGCCTCCTCCGCCGGGCAGGCCCGGCTGGTTCTGAACGTGCCCGCCGATCAGATGCTGCGGGCGAGGGAGATCATCGCCACGGTGAAGGGCCGGGTGCTGTAAGGATTATTTTCCGCCTTTTACGAGATCCCAGTATTTTTTGGCGGCCTGCTCGGTCTTGTTCTCGCCGAATTCGTAATACCGGGCATTTTTGAGGGTGTCCGGCAGATACTGCTGCTTCACCCAGTGGCCGGGATAGTCGTGGGGATAGAGATAGCCCTGTTCCCGCTCGAAGCCCGCGCCGTCGGCATGGACGTTCTGAAGCTCCCGGGGGATGGGGCCGGCTTTGCCGGCCTTGATATCGGCCTGAGCGGAGGCGATACCCATATAGACGGAGTTGGATTTCGGGCAGGTGGCCAGGAAAACCACCGCCTCCGCCAGGGGCAGTCTCGCCTCGGGCAGACCAAGCTGCAAAGCGGAGTCCACGCAGGCCTTCACGATGGGCACGGCCTGGGGATAGGCAAGGCCGATGTCCTCGCTGGCGGAGCAGAGGATCCGCCGGCAGGCGCCGGTGAGATCACCCGTCTCCAGAAAGCGGGCCAGATAGTGGAGCGCCGCGTCCGGGTCCGAGCCCCGCATGGATTTCATCAGGGCGGAGAGAATGTCAAAATGCTGGTCGCCGTCCCGGTCGTAGTGCATGGAGCTGCGCTGGGTGACGGCCTTTGCGTCTTTCAGAGTGAAACGCAGACCTTCGGGGCCGGGGATGGCCGTGGAATAGAGAAGCTCCACGGTGTTGATGCTCTTCCGGGCGTCGCCTCCGCAGGCGGCGGAGATGTATTCCAGAACGCCCTCCTCCATGGTGACGGTCACGCCGTCCCGATCCTGAAGAAGGCGCAGCACCCGCTCCTGGGCCTGACGGACGGCCTCCGGAGTGAGGGACTTGAATTCAAAGATGGTGCTCCGGGAGAGAATGGCGTTGAACACGCAGAAATAGGGGTTTTCCGTGGTGGATGCAATGAGCGTTATCTTGCCGTTTTCGATGAATTCCAGCAGCGACTGCTGCTGTTTTTTGTTGAAATACTGGATCTCGTCCAGATACAGCAGGATGCCCTCGGGCGCCAGGAACGTGTCCAGCTCATCGATGATGGCCTTGATGTCCGCGATGCCGGCGGTGGTGGCGTTCAGACGCCGCAGAGGCCGGTTCGTCCGCTGGGCGATGATGCGGGCCACGGTGGTCTTTCCGGTGCCGGAGGGGCCATAGAATATCATGTTGGGGATGCGGCCGCTTTCGGCAATGCGGCGAAGCATGCCGTCCGGGCCCAGGATATGCTCCTGACCGAAGACGTCATCCAGAGTCTGAGGCCGCAGCTCGTCAGCAAGAGGACGGTACATACAAGCGTTCCTTTCCGATCATTGTATAGGTAAATTATATAGAAACTACTTGGAATTTGCAACATGGCGTGTTAAGATTTCTTTATTGCGGAGAAAGAGAGATTTGTCTATGAGAACGCCGGAACAGGTAAAGGAAATACTGGAAAAGCTGGCGGCGGAATACCCGCTGGCGGACTGTACGCTGGATTTCAATCAGGCCTGGGAGCTTCTGGTTGGTGTTCGTCTGGCGGCCCAGTGCACGGACGAGCGGGTGAATATGGTCCTGCCCGCCCTGTTTGAAAAATACCCCAATGCCGCCGCCATGGCCATGGCCCGGCCGGAGGATGTGGAGCCCTATATCCGCTCCTGTGGCTTCTATCACGGCAAAGCCCGGGATATTGTGGGCGCGGCAAAGATGCTGGTGGAGGAGTTTGACGGCCGTGTGCCGGACAATATGGAGGATCTGCTCCGTCTGCCCGGCGTGGGCCGCAAGAGCGCGAATCTCATTCTGGGAGACGTGTATAATGTTCCCGGCAGCGTGGTGGTGGATACCCACTGCATCCGCCTCTCCAACCGCATGGGGCTGGTGGACGGCACCAAAGACCCTGTGAAGATTGAGATGGCCCTGCGGGCGATCCTGCCCCCGGAGGAATGCTCGGACTTCTGCCACCGGGTGGTCTATCACGGACGGGCGGTCTGCAATGCCCGGTCGCCCCGGTGCGAGGCGTGCTGCGTGAAGCATGTCTGCCGGTATTATGAAACAGAGAGAGGAAATACATAAATGTTCATCCCTTTTGAAGGAATCGAAAACGCCCGGGAGCTGGGCGGTCTTACGCGGGCGGACGGCGCCCGCATCCGCAGCAATGTGCTTCTGCGCACGGGCAAGTTGGAAACGGCCACGGACGAAGATCTCCGTCGGCTGGCGGAGATGGGTGTGGCCCATGTTGTGGACTTCCGGGACATCCGGGAAGTGGAGGAGCATCCGGACCGGCCTCTGCCCGGCGCGGAGCATCACCATCTTCCGGCTCTGGGAAATCTTCAGAATCTTTTCAAAAAGCGTCCCGACGATCCCACCATGACCGCCGGGGAGATACACCGGGATTTCACCCAGCTTTATCAGTTTCTGGCCCGGAGCCCGGAATCCCAGGATGCTTATGAGGCCTTTTTCCGTGTCCTGCTGGAAAGCGGGGGCAAGCCCGTGCTCTGGCACTGCACCCAGGGCAAGGATCGCACCGGCGTGGCGGGTATGCTGCTGCTCATCGCCCTCGGCTTTGAGGAGGAGCAGGCCATCGCGGAATTCATGCTCACGAACCGTTTTTCCCAAAAGCAGCTGGAGGAACTTCGGGAGCGGGGTCTGTCGGAGGAAGAGATCACGTTCATGAAGGAGATCCTTCTGGTCTTTGAGGAAAACGCCCGGTATTATCTCCGCTGCCTTCAGATGGAATACGGCACCGTGCCGGGTTTTCTGGAGCTTGTTCTGGGTGTGGGACCCAAGGAGATCGAGACCCTGGAAAAATATTATCTCGAATAACACAGAAAGCGCCGAAGCCTTGGTTTTCGGCGCTTTTCCTCTCTGCAAAGCATCTTTGCGTGACAAAACCGACCCATTCTGCTACCATGACGGCGAGGTGATACCATGCGCGATATCGGAAAAAACATCCGCGCCCTGCGGATGAGGAAGAATATGACCCAGGACGAGCTGGCGGAGAAACTTTTCGTCACCCGGCAGACGGTTTCGAATTATGAGACCGGCCGCTCCCGGCCAGACGTGGAGATGCTTCTGTCCATCGCGGCGGCGCTGGACACGGACGCGAACACCGTGCTCTATGGGCCGCCGGTGACGGAGGAGCATAAGCGCCGGGTGCGGCAGTTCTGCATCGGCGCGGCCATTGCCCTGGCGCTGGCCATCCCGCTGGCGCTGCTTTGGAAGCCGGCCATGGACATGGCGTATTCCCGGTATATCATGGCGCCCCGGGTGCTGCTCCGGCAGTTTTTCCTGCCTCTGCTCTTCCTTGTTATCGGATGGACGGTCATGTGCGGCGTGGGGCTTCTCCTGAAAGCGAAGCCTCTGGAAAACCGGGCGGCGGGCTATGGACGCTGGGCGGTCTTCGGCTTTCTGGCCCTGTGGCTTGCGCTGATGCTGCCCCATATGATCTGGTTTGTCAGGATCACGATCCTGCAGCTGTCTATGGATGGGCTGCATGTGGACCACGGCACGGAAAGCAGTTTTCTTGCGCGTCCCCAATGGCTCAACGAAACGGCCATCTGGGTCTGGCAGGCGGTCAATAAGCGGCAGAGCGTTTTTCTTCTCTTTGGCGTGCTGCTCTGGGTCTTTGGTTTTCCGAAACGGAAGCCGGACGGCAAGCGGGAAAAGCTGTGGTTCTGCGCTGTGGCGGGGCTGTGTTTGGGACTTGCGCTCTATGCCGCCGCGGAAAAGGAATATGTTCTGACTCTGGAGCCGGGGGCAAATGTGGAAAACCTGCCCGCCCGGGTGGAGATCCGGTGGCGGCAGGACGAAAACGAAACAGACTGAAAAATTTTTCCGGATTTTGTAACGAATCCTTTGTTCGTTTGTCTTATGAGTGAAAGCAGCGGGATCCCATATCTGTAAACGGAGAGCAAAACATGAGCTTTGATGAGATCTATGCCCGGTATTTTGAATCGGTCTACAAGTTCATCTATTCCATGTGCCGCAGCCGCTCAACGGCGGAGGACATCACCCAGGAGACGTTTCTGCGGGCCATGGAGAAAATCGACGACTTCCGGGGACAGTGTAAGCTGCAGGTATGGCTTTGCCAGATCGCCAAGAATCTCTATTTCACTCACTATGCCCGTGAAAAGCGGATAACGCCCAACGAGGACTGGTATCTTACCCATGGGGATGGGCCGGAGGGAATGCTTGTGGACCGGGATAACGCCTTGCGTATTCACCGGGCGCTCCACCGGATGGAAGAGCCATACAAAGAGGTTTTTTCGCTGCGGGTGTTCGGAGAACTGTCCTTTGCCCAGATCGGGGATCTGTTTGAAAAGTCGGAGACCTGGGCCAGAGTGACATACCACCGCGCAAGACTTAAGATCAAGGAGGAATTAACATGAATCTGCCCTGCGAGACCGTACAGGATATTCTGCCGCTGTATCAGGATGGGATATGCAGCGCCTCCAGCAGGACTCTGGTGGAAGAACATGTGGCCGGCTGCCCCGGCTGCCGGGATATGCTGAACGCGCTGAAAGAAGATATCACCCCCGAGGAAAAGCAGAAGGAGGTCAGGCCGCTTCTGTCCATCCGGGTGGTGTGGAACAAGGAAAAACGCAAGGCGTTTTTCAAAGGGCTTGCCCTTGCTGTACTGGGCTGCCTGCTGCTTCTGGCGCTGTTTCTTGGACTGACTCAATGGAAGTGCATCGAAGCCTCCGCGGACGACCTGACTATCTCTGAAGTATCCCGGCTGGCAGATGGGCGGATCGCTTACCTGATGGAGACGGAATATGACGCTTACTACCGTTACTTCCGATTTGAGACCACCGAGGATGGCAAGATGTACATCATCCCTGCCAGATCAATTATTGAACTCGGCACCGCAGAGTTTCCCAACGACTTGCACAAATACCGGCTTATAGACATCGCGGAAGACAACGCATGGCAAGAACGATGGGGCTCCGGCATTGAAATCATTGCCTACTATATTGGCAAGCCGGAAAACGCTATTCTGATCTGGGAAGATGGAATGGAGCTTCCCACCGCCAGCGAGTTTATACAGAATCGGTTTGATACCGGTATAGGATAATTCGGTTTGGAAGAGAATCTGCAAGACACAGTAGACCAGCCCCGGAAAACGATTGACAATAACGCAAAAACTCCGATGATGTTCTGTCATCGGAGTTTTTTCGTGCCCCGCCTGTGCCAGGGCTTTTCCCAGAGATATGTGACGGCCGTGGCGACTAAAATGGCCGCGGCAAAGCAGCAGAGCATATACAGCCCCTGCCAGGGCTGCTCCCCGGACTGGTTGGGATTCTCGGACACATAGGGCGGGATGTGCCAGTCCTTGAGCCGGGTGGAGAGGAACTGGTGCCAGATATAGAAGTTATAGGAGATGGCGGCGAAAAACCGGGTGAGCCGGTTCCCGAAAAGCCGGTTCAGTCCCGCCGGGGCGAGACAGCCGAACACCAGCGTCCCCGTGGCCAGAAGACCGATGGGCAGCCGCCAGATGAGCTGTTCCCGGCGCATGACGGCGTAATCGCCGGTGGTCTGGATATAGAGGATCTGCAGAATGCCCAGAAAGCACAGGAGGGAGCCGGCGGCCATAAGCCACCGCAGCCCATTGGGGAGCGTGCGGTTCTCAAGCCGGGCATATACCGCCGCGCCGGCCATGCCGCAGGCGAAAAGATCCAGCATACAGGGCAGCTGGTTGACCCAGAAGGCGGTGTTTCCCTCGTAATAGACCATGATCCGCACTGCGGCGGCCATGAGGGTCAGAATGAGACAGATAAGACCCGGGCGCTCCCGGTACAGACTGGCCAGGAAGGGGAAGATGAGATAAAACTGCACTTCCACACCAACGGTCCACAGTACCCCCAGAAGGGGCGAGGAAAACAGAAGGTCGGGCACCAGATTGTGGGTGAAGGTCAAATAGGCCAGCAGATCCCGGGCCACCGTTCCGGGGGCGGCATACAGCCCCTGGGGCAGGGCATAGAGAAACAGCACCGCCAGGAGCGCCAGTGCATACGAGGGCACGATGCGCCAGAATCGCTTTACATAAAATTCCTTCCAACCGGGCGCGGGAAGATGGTTTTTTCCGGCTCTGGCATGGGGAAGCGCCAGCAAAAAACCGGAAAGAACAAGCATTACATCCACCATCATATATCCATGGCGGACCATCTGTTGCAGGTTGACATAATAATCGCCCAGGCGGAAGCCGGGGTTGAGCCAGCTCTGCTGCCAGAAGTGATACCAGGCGATGAGCCCGATGGCGGCCACGCGCAGAACATCTGCGGCCGCAAGGTTGTTGGGGCGGCTGGTCATGTCCCGGCGGCTGCGGTGGCTGCGGCCTCGGTGGGCGTGGCGGGTGCGGTGCCCTGAATGTCCTCCGGCTTGCGGGCGGGACGGTCCTCGGTCTTATAGGCCACGCAGCGGTGGATGGGCAGCCCCTGCTGATGGAAGCGCTCCTCGTAATTGGTCATGATGCCCTTGATGCCGTTTTCGTGGAGATTCCAGGTGACCTCTTCCAGCCGGAAGCCCATAAGCTCAAACTGCTCCAGAGACCAGTCGAAAAGCCAGCGCTGGTCGGTCTTGTATTCGATGCGGCCGCCCACGGGGAGCAGCTCCCAATACATGGCCAGAAAGGCCGGGGCGGTGAGCCGGTGCTTGATCTCCTTTTTCCGGGGCCAGGGGTCGGGGAAGTTGATATAGACCACGGAGACCTCGCCGAGTTCAAAGATGGCGGGCAGATTGACCACGTCCGTGTCGATGAAGCGGACGTTTCCGATGCCCTCGGCCATCACCCGCTCCATGGCGGTGATCATGGCATTGGGCACTTTTTCCAGCGCCACCAGAAGAGTGTCGGGATTGGCGGCGGCGGTGCCGGCGGTGAATTGACCCTTGCCGCAGCCCATCTCCGCGTGGACGGCCGTGCAGCCGGGGTGCAGGGAGGCCCATTTGCCCCGCAACTCCGCCGGCTCCGTCACCTGCACGGCGGCGCACTTCTCCATGCGGGGGGCGAGATTCTTTTTGTTTCGCATTCTCATATGTAAAATCCTCCGGATCCGAAATTCGCAAACCGTATTATATCATAAATCGACGGATTGGAATACGCCTTTGTCCTCGTTTTTTTCGCTCTTTCCGCCGTCTTTCGTCCATCCGCCCGAAATCGACAGAGACCATCCGTTACAATGGAGGGGAATGAATGAAAACCGGGAGGAGAGCGGGATGAAGCGAGGCGCAAAGCTTTTGGCCATGGCGGTGGCGCTGGCGGTGCTGGTGGGGGCGTGGCTTCTGGCGGAGTCCATGGCGGGCCGTCTGGCCGATAAGACAGAGCCGGAAGCCGCGGCGGCGGAAGAGGAGACTGTCCTTCGGCTTTCCGCCGGGAACGCGGAGGATATCCGGAGCCTCTCCTGGGACTGGGAAGGCGGGCGCGTGGAGCTTCTGCGGAAAGGGGAAAGCGCCGCGTGGATATATGCCGGCGATTCCGCCTGCCCCATTGACCAACGGGCGGTGGAACCTCTGATCGCCGCGGCGGCGGATGTGACCGCCGGGATGAGCATCACCGGGGTGACGGATTTTGCTCAGTACGGACTGGACAAGCCGGTCATGACCGTCACGGTGGGCACGGAGGATCACCGGGTGACCTATGAGCTGGGCGGACGGACCATCGAGGGGGAATACTATCTCCGGGTGGACGGTACGGATACGGTCTATACCGAGAAAGGGACGCTCCTGCCGGCTTTTGAAATCACGCTGGAGGAGCTTCTGGCGCTGGAGACCGGGCCGGAGGATGTGGCCTCGGTCACGGCGCTCTCCGTGGTCACGGATGTGAGCGCCTGGGAGATGGTCTATGCCCGGGAGACGGCGGATGTCTGGTATGGCGGGGCCTACAACTGGTTTGTGACCGCCGGGGAGGAGACCTTCCCCCTGGAGGCGGCGAACGCCGGCGCGCTCTATGGCCATGTGACCGATATCACGTTTCTGGAGCTGGTGAACTGGCATGGGGATATGGCCGATTACGGTCTGGATACGCCCCAGGGCATCGCGTCCGTGGACTATGTGACGAAGTCTGGCGAGGAAAAGACCTTTGCGCTGGAGTTCGGTGATTATACGGGAAGCTATGTCTATGTCCGGGTGGCGGGCGCCGATGAGATCTACATTGCCCCCGGCACGGCGCTGGACGGGCTCATGTATCCCGACTGGGAGGCCATGACGCCCATGACCGTCTGCCCGGCGGATCTGAATCTGCTCGCCGGGGTCTCGGTGGCGCTGGGCGGCCATATCTATGAGCTGGAGATCCACCGGGAGAGCAAGGAGACCACCGATGAAAACGGGGAAACCGTCCTCCTAGAGACGGTGTGCTATACCGCGAACGGTTGGACTCTGGACGACGAGGCGGCACTTGCCTGGCTGGAAAGTCTCACGACTCTGGAGGCGGAGAGTCTGGCGGATTCGGAGACGGGACGGGAAGAGCTTCTTGCCGTGACCCTCCGCTGGGAGGATGAGACCTATCCGGAGGTGGCGGTGGTTCTGGAGAGTTATGACAGCGCCCGCAGTCTCTGCACCGTGAGCGGGGAGGAGCGGTATTTCGTTGCCCGCACCGACGGGGAGGCGCTGGTCCTGGCCGCAGAGGCGCTTCTCATCATTGAATAAGGATAAAAACGCACTGCCGCGAGATGTGAGTCTCGCGGCAGTGCATTTTTTGCTTTGCGCAGGTCATTACAAGGCATCCTCGTTCACGCGCTCGGGGACTTTTTCCAGTTCGTGGGGATTATCCAGGTAATAGCGGAAATACTTGAAAGCAGAGCCCACATAGGAGCTGTCCGCGATGCGGGAGTCAAAGGAGACGGTGTAGTCCACAAATTTCCGCTCGATGATGCGGCCTTCGGCGTCCAGCTCCAGCGCCTTGCGGCGGCGGCCGATGGAGATACTCACCGGCAGGGCGCCCATGCTGTTGAGACTGCGCTCTATGGGAGGCAGGGAACAGCTGCCCTCTTCGGAGATGACCACGGAGCCGTGGAAGGGGCTTTTCTCCAGTGTGGCCTGGCCGAGCCAGCCGTGGTTGTCCAGCCAGCGGTAAATGCCCATGCCGGCCCGGACTACGAAGCGGGGCGTTTTCACCAGAATGGCGGCGAGCTTGGCATAGCGGTCGGAATCCTCGTCCGCCTGGAGAGAATCCATTTTTGTGTTGATCCGGCGAATGACGTCATAGACGGTGTCTGTGGGCTTGAAGCGGACCTTGACCACCAGCGCGCCCGCGTCGGCAGAGCCGTTCCGGCCCGCGGAGAGGACCACGTCGATGGAGTGGCGGGAAAAAATATGCCGTCCGGAAACGAAGCGGTTCATGGCCGGGCGCAGGGCCAGTGTGCGCACATAGGCGGCGATGAACACATGGAGGATGGATGCGCTTTCATAGCCCTCGCTCCGGCGAAGACGGACCCAACGCTCCATCGCCTCGGTGTCGGCGTGGTCGGTGAAGGAGTTCACCGCGTCGCTGGGATCGCGCATCATGAAAGGTGTGAGAAGGAAAGAAGGGGATACAGTGCGGAGACGGTGGCCGTCTCGGCGGTCGCCCATATTCCGTCTGGTGTATTGTTCAGCCATGGAGGACCTCCCGGAAATCTTGTGGTATGCAAAGACGCGGCGGATGCTGCGTATGGAATGTATTTTGTTTATTATACATGAAAAGTTGTCAATGGACAAGATGCCGGAAGAAACGGAATGAAGAATGTTGAAAATTAGACAGGATTGTTAAATAATAAGACAAAATTCATAAAAAAAGCTTATGATAATTATGAAAAATTGGGAAGATTACCCCTTGAACCCGCCGGGGGTTACGGCGTATTATATAAATGAGGAAAATTTTGAATTTTGATTTGTTTTGAATTTAACAAATGATTCCTGGTTTCAGACCCCAGTGACGGAGGTGTAATAAAAATGTCATTGCAAGCGCTGGAGACCATCGCCCTGGCGGAGGAAAAGGCCCGTCAGACCCGGGCGGCCGCAGCGGCGGAGGCCCGGAAAAAAACAGAAGAGGCCGAGGCGGCTGTGGAGCTGCTCATCGCGGCGGCAGAGGCCCGGGCGGACAGCGAGATCCGGGAGCTTACCCGCAAGGCAGATGAGAAGGCGAAGGAGGAGGCGGGCGTTCTTGCCGCCAACACCCGGAATCGCCAGGCAGCCATGCAGGCCCATGCGGACCGGGTCATGGAGCAGGTCGCCGACAAGATCGTGGAAAGGATCGTGAGTGGCTGATGGCCATTGTGAAAATGAAAAAGCTTCGGCTCATCGCGCTGCGGGAGCAGCGGGAGGGGCTGATGGAGGCGCTGATGCGTCTGGGCTGTGTCCAGGTGGAGCAGCCGGACGGGCTGCTTTCCGATCCGGAGAACGCGGCGCTGCTGCGGAGGGAGCGGTCTTCCGTGGCCGATGCCCGTGCCCGGCTGGGGATGCTGCAGAGCGCGGTGAAGATCCTGGAGCAATATGCCCCCACAAAGAAAAAACTTCTTTCGGCCCGCCCGGAGGTGTCCGAAACGGAATTTCTGGATGAGACCGCGCTGGCCCGGGATCTTGCCGATGCCCAACAGGTGACGGCATGGGAGGGGGAAATCCGCCGCATTCAGACGGAGGAAGGCCGCGTCCGGAGCGAGCGGGAGGCGCTGACGCCCTGGCTTGAACTGGATGAGCCGCTCTCCGGCGGCGGCACGAAGCGTTGCGCCATGGCTCTGGGAGGCGTTCCTCTGGAGGTGGACATGGAGGCGGTGGCCGACGCGGCCGAGACCGCAACGGAGGCGGTGCAGCTGGTGCTGGTGTCCGAGGACGATCAGCAGCATTATTTCGCGGTCATCGCCCTGCGGGAGGAGCTTTCTGCGGTGATGGAATCCCTCCGGTCCGTGGGCTGCACGCCGGTGACCTTCCCGGAAGTGACCGTGACGGCCCGGGAAAAGGCGGACGCGCTGGAAAAGGAGCTTGCTGCCCTTGCGGCGGAGCGGGAGAGCCGGGCGGAGAGCATCTGCCGGCTTGGGGCCCGCACTGCGGCCATCCGTCTTTCGGCGGATCGCATGGCGGCGGAGCTGGCCCGGCGGGAGGCGGAGGAACGCCTTCTGGGAACGGACAGCGTCGTGGTTCTGGAGGGCTGGTGTCCCGCGCCGCAGGCGGCGGAGCTTGAAACGCTTCTCGGCGGCTTCGATTGCGCCTGGGAACTGGAAGACCCGGCGGAGGAGGAATACGCCGAAGTGCCGGTGAAGCTCCGAAGCGGCAAGTTTGCCGAACCCATGAATCTGGTGACGGAGATGTACTCCCTTCCGGCCTATGACGGCATTGACCCCAACCCCCTGATGGCCCCCTTCTTTGTGCTGTTTTACGGCATCATGATGGCGGATATGGGCTATGGCCTTCTGATGATGTTGGCCTCCTGGATCGGGCTTAAGAAAATGAAGCCCCGGGGCGGCACCGGGCATCTTCTGACGGTTTTGGGCTATTCGGGAGTAAGCACCTTCGTTTTCGGTGCGCTTACCGGCGGCTTCTTCGGGGATCTGCTGCCCCAGATCGCCATGATGGTGAATCCCGATACCACGTTTACGGCTCTGCCCGCCCTGTTCACACCCCTGGAGGATCCCACCATGATCCTCATCGCCTCGCTGGTCATCGGTGTGATCCAGATCTTCACCGGCATGATCGTCAATGTGATTTATAAATGCAAAAACGGCGAGGGGCTCAGTGCCCTGTTTGACGAAGGCGCCTGGTGGTGCATCCTCATCGGCGCGGCGCTGATGATTCTGGGAGTTGGAAGCGTGGCCGGGATCCCGGTGGTGCTTGTTATTGGCGCTGTGCTTCTGGCGGTGGGGCAGTTTGTGATGAAAAAGAGCTTCACCGGCGGTCTGATGGGGCTGTTTGGCGGCATCTATAACGGCGTGACCGGCTATTTCAGCGATATCCTGTCCTATTCCCGCCTGATGGCGCTTATGCTGTCCGGCAGTGTCATCGCCTCGGTATTCAACACCCTGGGCGCCATGACGGGCAATGTGTTTGTCTTCGTGCTGATCGCCATGGTGGGCAACGCACTGAACTTTGCGCTGAATCTGCTGGGCTGCTTTGTCCATGATTTGCGTCTGCAGGTGCTGGAATTTTTCAACCGGTTCTATAAAGACGGCGGAAAACCTTTCCGCCCCCTGAATATCAACAACAACACACAATACGTAGAAGTGATCAAGGAGGAAATGTAACATGGAGATCATCACTCAGTTCGGCGGTCTTGGACTTGCTTTTTTGGGCGCGGCCCTCGCGGTGGGCTTCAGCTGCGCCGGCTCCGGCCGGGGCACCGGCGTGGCCGGTGAGGCGGCCGCGGGCCTTCTGGCGGAATCTCCCGAAGCCTTCGGTAAGTGCCTGGTCCTTCAGGTCCTTCCCGGCACGCAGGGCCTGTATGGTCTCGTTGTCTGGTTTATTGCCATGATCCAGATCGGCCTCATCGGCGGCACGGGTCTCAAGGATCTGACCCTGGCTCAGGGTCTCAGTGTTTTCGGCGCCTGCATGCCCATGGCCATCGGCGGCTATATCACCGCGGTTGCCCAGGGCCGCGTGGCGGCTTCCTCCGTGAATCTCATGGCCAGGAACCCCGGCCAGTTCTCCAAGGGCATCATCATGTGCGGCATCGTGGAGTTCTATGCCATTCTGTCCCTGCTGGCGTCCATCCTGATGCTGCTCCAGTCCGTGGCGTGACAGAAGGCGGGATGATTTATGAAGGGCATCGATAAGATCACAGCCTGTATCGAAGCCGAAGGCGCGGCGGAAGCCGCCCGTCTGGCGGAAGAAACCGCCCTCCGCTGTCAGGAGATCGCCGCCGCCGGCGAGGCAAAGGCTCAGGAACGGTACTGGCAGCGGGTGAAGGAAGGCACAAAGGCGGCGGAGGACCGCAGCCAGCGCCTTGCCAAAACGGCCGATATGGAGGCTCGCAAGAGCATTCTCAGCACCAAGCAGACCATCGTGGCGGAAACGTTCCGCCGGGCGGAGGAAAAGATCCTGGCTCTGTCGGGCGAGGAATATGTGGCCTTCCTGGCCGCGCTGGCGGCCCGGGCGTCTACCTCCGGCCGGGAGGAGATCATCCTGGCGGAGAAGGACAAGTCGCTGGGGCAGAAGGTTCTCAGCCGGGCAAACGGTCTGCTTTCCAAGGCGGGGAAGCCGGCCGGACTGACCTTGTCCGCCCAGACCGGGGATCATGCTGCGGGGCTCATCCTCCGGGAGGGAAATATTTCTGTCAACTGCACCGTGGCGGCCCTGATGGCCCAGGCGCGGGAGGATATGGCGGCGGAAGTGGCCGCGGAGCTTTTTTCCTGAAAAGCAGCTGACAAGGGGGAACTGACTTGTCAAATTTGAGTAACACAGAATATTTGTTTTTAAGTGCCTACATCCGGGCCCGGGAGGGAAAACTCCTCACCGGGGAGCGGCTGGAGCGCATGGCGGAGGCGCCGGATTTCGATGAGGCGGCCCGCGTTCTTGCGGAGTGCGGCTATCCCGAACTGGCCGGCGTTTCCGACCGGCAGCTGGAGTCCGTTCTGTCTGCCCGCCGGGCGGAGTTTCTGGCGGACATGGAGCGGCTTGCCCCGGAAAAAGCGCTGGTGGATGCGTTCCGCCTGAAATATGACTATCATAACGCCAAGGTCCTGGTGAAGGCCGAGGGCGCGGGCGTGGAGGGGGAAGAGATCCTCTCCGCCTGCGGCCGGGTGGCCCCTGCGGTTCTCGCGGAGGCTTACCGGGAGGACAGCTGGCGGCGCGTTCCGGGGCGGCTTGCCGCCGCCATCCGGGAGGCCCGGTCCATTCTGGCCCGCACGGCCAATCCCCAACTCTCGGATATGAGCCTGGATAAGGCCTGTTTCGCCGAGCTTCTGGAGGTGACGGCCTCCATTCCCGGGGATTTCTTCACCGGATGGGCAAAGCTCTCCATCGATGTGGCCAATCTGCGCTCCGCGGTGCGGTGCATCCGCGGCCATATGGACGAGGGCGTCCTGCGCTCGGCGCTGATCGACGGGGGGGAGATATCCGCCGCCCGCATCGGCAAAAGGGTCTATGGCGACGGCGTTCCGGCCGTGTTCCGGGAGCGGCGTCTTCAGCGGGCCGCGGAGCTTGGCCAACAGGCCATTGAGGGTGCGCCCCTGGCGGCTTTTGAGCGGGAATGCGACAATGTCATCACCCGGTATCTGGCCGGGGCGAAGATGACCTCCTTCGGCCCGGAACCGGCGGTGGCCTATCTGGCCGCGCTGGACGGGGAGATCGTGGCGGTGCGGATGGTCCTTTTGGGAAAACGCAGCGGCCTGAGTCCGGAAAAACTGAAGGAAAGGCTGCGTGAGAGCTATGTATAAGATCGCGGTGATCGGAAGCCCGGATACGGTCATGGGCTTCAAGGCGCTGGGACTGGATACCGTTCCGGTCCGCACCGGCGCCGAGGCGCGCAAGGCCCTGAAGGATCTGACCCGCCCCGGCGGGACCGACGAATATGCCATCCTCTATGTGGAGGAGGCGCTGGCCCGGGAGATGGAGGAAGATATTGCGAAATTCAAGGACGATCCCTCTCCCGCCATCATCCTGATCCCCGGTAAGGAGGGCTCTCTGGGGCTGGGGCTTTCGGCCCTGGAGTCCGCCGTGGAGCGGGCCGTGGGCGCCAATATTCTTTAACTGTTTCCCTCCCGTTGGGAGGAATCCATACCGAAAGAAGGTAGAAGCATGAGCGGAATCGTAACAAAAGTATCCGGGCCGCTGGTGGTGGCAAAGGGTCTGTCTGACGCAAATGTCTCCGAGATGGTGCGCGTGGGCCCCGATCGCCTCATCGGCGAGATCCTCCAGATGAAGGGCGACAGCGCCGATATCCAGGTCTATGAGGAGACCTCCGGCCTGGGCCCCGGCGCGGAGGTGGAGCTGGGCGGCACGCCTCTGAGCGTGGAGCTGGGCCCCGGTCTTCTCACCAATATTTATGACGGCATCCAGCGCCCGCTGGAGGAGATCCGTGCCCGGTGCGGGGAGACCATCGCCCGCGGCGTGGACGTGGCTCCTCTGAACCGGGAGAAGCAGTGGGACTTCGTGCCCACGGCAAAAGCCGGCGCGATCGTGAAGCCCGGCGACATTCTGGGCACCGTTCAGGAGACCAAGGCCATTCTCCATAAGATCATGGTGCCCCCCGGGATCTCCGGCGTTCTGAAGAGCATTGAGGGCGGCATGAAGACCGTCATGGATCCGGTGGCCGTCATTGAGGACGACAAGGGCAAGACTCACGAGGTCTCCATGTATCAGCGGTGGCCTGTCCGCGTGCCCCGGCCATACAGCCGCAAGTATGTGCCCAGCCGCCCCATGAACAGCGGCCAGCGCATCATTGATACCATGTTCCCCGTGGCAAAGGGCGGCACTGCCGCCGTGCCCGGCCCCTTCGGCAGCGGCAAGACCGTGGTTCAGCACCAGCTTGCCAAGTGGTCCGATGTGGACATCGTGGTATACATCGGCTGCGGCGAGCGCGGCAATGAGATGACCGACGTTCTCATGGAGTTCCCCGAACTGAAGGATCCCCGCAGCGGCGAAAGCCTCATGCAGCGCACGGTCCTGATCGCAAATACCTCGGATATGCCCGTGGCGGCCCGTGAGGCCAGCATCTATACGGGCATCACCATCGCGGAGTATTTCCGCGACATGGGCTATGACGTGGCCGTTCTGGCCGACTCCACCTCCCGCTGGGCTGAGGCCCTCCGGGAGATGAGCGGCCGTCTGGAGGAAATGCCCGGCGAGGAGGGCTATCCGGCCTATCTTGCCAGCCGTCTGGCCCAGTATTACGAGCGGGCCGGTGTGGTGGAATGTCTGGGCAGCGACAGCCGCCAGGGCTCCATCACCGCCATCGGCGCCGTGTCGCCCCCCGGCGGCGATACCTCCGAGCCGGTCTCCCAGGCCACCATGCGCATCGTGAAGGTGTTCTGGGGGCTGGACAGCTCTCTGGCCTATGCCCGTCACTTCCCGGCCATCAACTGGCTGACGTCGTACAGTCTTTATATTGACGGTCTTACGGAATGGTATGAGAACCGGTTCCCCGGCTTTATGAAGCAGCGGGAAAAGGCCATGACCATTCTTCAGGAGGAGGAAAGCCTCAACGAGATCGTGAAGCTGGTGGGCAAGGATTCCATCGGCCCTGAGGACCAGCTCACTCTGGAGACGGCCAAAATGATCCGGGAGGACTTCCTCCAGCAGAACGCCTTCATGGACGAGGATGCCTATTCCTCCTACGATAAGCAGTTCCGTCTGCTGGGGCTGATCCTGAAATACGATGAGCTTTGCCGCGAGGCCATGGTTCAGGGCGCGGAGCTCCGGGCTCTGACGGAAATCCCCGCCCGGGAGCTCATCGGCCGGGCGAAGATGATCCTCCCCGGCGAATACGAAGAAAAATATGCCCAGATCGAAAAAGACATGGCGGCGCAGATCCGCGCCGCAGCGGCAGGAGGTGAGGACAAGTGATCCGGGAATACAAAACCATCAGCGAGATCGCGAGCCCTCTGAT
The DNA here is from genome assembly GCA_964592685.1 of uncultured Oscillospiraceae bacterium. Taxonomy (GTDB): domain Bacteria; phylum Bacillota; class Clostridia; order Oscillospirales; family Oscillospiraceae; genus CAJOIG01. Next base: position 16,811 of record CAZQFN010000020.1, read on the forward strand.
GATGGTCAAGGGCGTTGAAGGCGTCACCTATGACGAGCTGGCAGAGATTGAGCTGCCCTCCGGGGAAAAGCGCCGCTGCAAGGTGCTGGAAGTGAACGGCGATACCGCCGTCGTCCAGCTGTTTGAAAGCGCCCAGGGCATCAACCTGGCCGCCTCCAAGGTCCGCTTCCTGGGCCATCCTCTGGAGCTTGGCGTTTCCGAGGATATGCTGGGCCGTGTGTTCAACGGCATGGGCGAGCCCATCGACGGCGGCCCCGCCATTCTGCCCGAGGCCAACATGGATATCAACGGCCTTCCCATGAACCCCGCCTCCCGGGCCTATCCCGCGGAGTTTATCCAGACCGGAGTTTCCACCATTGACGGTCTGAACACCCTTGTCCGCGGCCAGAAGCTGCCCATCTTCTCCTGCTCCGGTCTGCCCCATGCGGCGCTGGCGGCCCAGATCGCCCGTCAGGCCCGCGTGCTGGGGGATAACGAGAGCTTCGCCGTGGTCTTTGCCGCCATCGGCATCACCTTTGAGGAATCGGAGTATTTCATCAACGACTTCCGCCGCACCGGCGCCATTGACCGCACCGTGGTCTTCACAAACCTGGCCAATGACCCCGCCGTGGAGCGCATCGCCACGCCCCGCATGGCCCTCACGGCCGCGGAGTATCTGGCCTTTGAAAAGGATATGCACGTGCTGGTCATCCTCACGGACATCACCAACTATGCCGAGGCCCTCCGGGAGGTTTCCGCGGCGAAGAAGGAAGTTCCCGGCCGCCGCGGCTATCCCGGCTATATGTACACCGACCTTGCCACCATGTATGAGCGGGCCGGCCGCCGCATCGGCAAAAAGGGCTCCATCACCATGATCCCCATCCTCACCATGCCCGAGGACGACAAGACCCACCCCATCCCCGACCTCACCGGCTATATCACCGAGGGCCAGATCATCCTCTCCCGCGAGCTGCACCGCAAGGGCATCGTGCCGCCGGTGGACGTTCTGCCCAGTTTGTCCCGTCTGAAAGACAAGGGCATCGGCGAGGGCAAGACCCGGGAGGACCACTCCGGCACCATGAACCAGCTCTTCTCCGCCTATGCCGCCGGCAAGGAGGCCAAGGAACTCATGACCATTCTGGGCGAGGCCGCTCTGTCCGACACGGATAAGAAATTTGCCAGATTTGCGGATGAATTCGAAAAGCGTTATGTCAACCAAGGGAATCAGACCAACCGCACCATCCAGGAGACGCTGGACCTGGGCTGGGAGCTTTTGAGCCTTCTGCCCCGGAGCGAACTCAAGCGCGTGAAGCTGGAGCAGATCGAGAAGTATATGCCCAAGGCGGCGGAATGACCGCCCCATAAGACCCACACCGAGGTGATAGTATGCCGAAAAAAGCCGTGACACCCACACGGATGGTACTCAATCAGATGAAAGGCC
>CAZQFN010000021.1:0-17730 GCA_964592685.1 uncultured Oscillospiraceae bacterium
ATATCATTGTAAAAAACCTCTTTTGTCTGGTAGACAAAAGAGGTTTTTTACATGGTACGGGCGACAGGACTTGAACCTGCACGGGTAAACCACCGGAACCTAAATCCGGCGCGTCTGCCAATTCCGCCACGCCCGCATGCCAGAACATTATAGCGGAAGTTTCAGTCTCTGGCAAGTATATCTTTTTTTCTTGCAATGAGCGGGAAATGATTGTATAATTAATAACAAAGGGGAGGGGCTCTTTCAAGGCCAACGTGCCCTAGTCCACCAGCGAAAGGAGAAGAACTATGAACAGAATCATTACCATCAGTCGTGAATTCGGCAGCGGCGGCCGCACCATCGGAAAGCAGGTGGCGGAGCGGCTGGGTATTCCCTGCTATGACGAGGAACTCATCACCAAAATTCAGGAAAAGAGCGGCCTTGCCAAGGAGTTTATCCAGGAGCGGGGCGAATACACTCTGCGGGGCGGCTGGCTGGCCAACGCATTTGCGGATCGGTCTCTCAATGGTCTGTCTGTTCAGGATTATCTTTGGACGGTGCAGAGAAAGCTCATTTTGGAGCTGGCGGAGAAGGAATCCTGCGTGATCGTGGGCCGCTGCGCGGACTATATCCTGGAGGGAAAGGCCGATCTTCTGAAGGTCTTTATCCATGCCAGCATTGAAAAGCGGGCGGAGCGCATCGTGAAGCTCTATGGCGAACTTCCCGAAAGCCCGGAAAAGCGTCTGCGCGACAAGGACATCCGCCGCAGTGCGTATTACCACTTCTATACCGATGTGGAGTGGGGCATCTGCAAGAACTATGACATTGCCCTGGACAGCGGCGATATCGGCATCGAACGATGCGTGGATATCATTGCCTCTCTCTACTGAGCTGTTATGCCCCGAAAAGGGGCACACCCATAAACGCGCCTTCCTTATGGTTGACATTCTTCCGCAGACGGGAGTAAAATGTTGACTTCGGGAAGGTGCGTTTTATTATGAAGAAATACGATATATCCATATTGGCTGCCGGATGCTTCTGGGGCGTGATTGGTCTGTTTACGCGGGCGCTGGGCAATTTCGGCATTGATTCGGGGGGCATCCTTATCATCCGTTCCGGGGGCTGTGCGTTGCTGTTCAGTCTCTGGGCGCTGCTGCGGGATCCAAAGCTTTTCAGGATCCGCTGGAAGGATCTGTGGCTGTTTCTGTGCTTCGGCCTGGGGTCTACGCTGTTTTTTACATACTGCTATTACCGCTCCATTGAGCTTGGAAGCCTGTCCGCGGCCTGCACGCTGATGTATTCCGCGCCGGTGTTTGTGATGGTTATTAGCCTCTTTGTGTTCAAGGAGCGATTCACCCGGCGGAAGCTTCTGGCCCTGATCTGCGCGGTGATTGGCTGCTGCCTGGTGTCCGGCGTGCTGGAGGGCGATTCAAAGCTCAGCGTCGCCGGTGTGATTTATGGTCTGTTGGCCGGTATCGGCTATGCCTTTTACAGTGTGTGCATCAAGGCGCTTTCCAACCGGGGGTATTCCACCGTGACCATCAATGCCTGGGGCTGGATCCTCTGCACGCTGGGGGGAATTGCCATATGGGGATTTGCCCCGGCGGCGCCCATGTTCCAAAGCGGGACGGCGTTTATCCTCAGCGTGGGGATCATTATCATCTCCGGCTTTCTGCCGGCCCTTCTGTACAGCTATGGTCTCCGCAGCGAGGAGGCGGGAAAGGGGGCTGTGATGGCCTCTGTGGAGCCGGTGGTGGCCTCTGTTATGGGCTTTCTGGTGTTCCATGAAACGCCTACGGCCCTGAGCCTTCTGGGCATCGCCCTGGTCCTGGGTGCGGTGGTCATTCTGAACACCGGCGGAAAACGAGAATAAACAAAGACCGACCTGCGATTGTTCGCGGGTCGGTTTTTGCGTGGTGCAGCGTGATCTTTTGTTTACTCGACAAATTGGAATTTGTCAAATTATTTGAAAGGAGGTTCTGACGGATTTAATACCTCATACCATTCTTCACCATAAACGATGTATGTCATTGTACCAGCATCTGCGTATGTAAAAGTCAATTCGCTGCTATTGACATCAAAGGTATATGAGTTCCATCCGGCATACATTTCACCCGGAGTTTTACCCTCTGCAAAAGTTCTATGCTCCAAAGAAAGTTGAGAAAACCATTTTGCAAATTCATCAAAATCCTCTACGATAAAATCTCCTTCATTTATCACGCCACCGTTGTAGTAACCACTTACTTCTACGGCATTGACTTCACTTGGTAGGACAATAATTTGCTCACTTTCATCATTGCTTTGAGCCGAATTGTCACAGCCAACCAAGCCAAGCACACAAACCAATGCTAAAACTAACGCTATCAACTTTTTCATACAATCACACTCCTTTGTAAAATTCAAGTTTATCGGCCTTTTTGCTTTATACTATCACAGGAAGACTGGCGAGACAAGAACAGGCACAGCAGATGAAACTGCTGTGCCTGTTAACTGTTTTTTGGGGGAAGTGTTTATGCGCCGCCGGCGCCGGTCATGGCCTCATATGTGGCCTTCACACAGTCGCAGATGCTCTGTTCGTTGGAATCGCCGGTATCGACGGTCCAGACGCCCATGTTGATGGTGCCGGGGATGACGTTGCCCTCAAACTCGATGACAAAGGTTTTGACACCGTTGCCCTGATCGGCAAAGGTCAGATCCACGTCGATGGTGAACATGTCCATCACGTTCACGCCGGCCACATGGACGGCGTCGGCCAGCTCGGCGGAGGCGTCGCCGGCAGTATCCTCAGTGGCGGTCTCCAGCGGGGAGACGGTGAGGGTGCCGTTGGGGTTCTCGGTGATGACGCCGTTCACGACGCAGCCGTCGTTGATGATCAGATCGGCCACCACGGAGGTCTCGGTGACGTTCCAGACAGCGCCCTCGCTGAGGGTCAGCTCCACGCCCCAGACAGTCTCATAGCCATCGGGGTTGAGGATGTACTGGCCGTCGAACTCGGCCTCGCACAGGGCGTTCCAGTCCTCGCAGGTGTTGGAGTAAATGGCGCCGGTGAGGGTGGTGCCCGCCAGGGTGACGCGCATGGCGCGCTGATAGTCGTCGTTGACGATGTCGCCGGTGACATTCATGTTCTGGAGAACGTAATCGCTGCCTACCGCCTCATCGCCGTCGGCAATGTTGTTTGCGGAGGAGTCGGAGTTGATCATGGAGTGGATGAGAACGCCGCTCCAGCTCTCCATGGTGGTGCCCACCAGTCGGGCGTTCACCTGGGTGGATTTGGTGACGATGCAGGCACCGGCGTAATGGGCGTTATAGGCGGCGATGCTGTCAACCAGAAGGGCTTCGTCGGTGATGAGGGAGCCGCCCTCCATATAGAGCGTGGCCTTGTTGCCGTTGCGGGCGCCGGAGCCGCCCATGTCGGGCATGTGGAACTGAACGGCGGTCTGTCCGCCCATGATGACGCTTTCCATCACGGGGCCGTCCGCGGTCTCATAGTCCTGCCAGCTTACGTCCCGGGTGCCGGTTTTGCCCATGATGGCGCGGAGCTCGATGTCGGTCATGGTGTTGTCGCTGGAGAGGGCATAGATTTCGCCGTTGTTGGAGGCGGTGATGCCGTCAGAGGAGCCGATGGAGGTGCTGCCATAGAGGAACAGGTGGCAGCTGGTGTCGGAATAGGCGCCGTAGCCGCCCTGGCTCAGAGCCAGACTGCGGTATGCCACCAGATCAAGGCTGCTCTTGGCGGAGTCGGTGCTCCATGCGCCCCAGGTGCGGGACACGATGGCGGAGTCATAGAGATACACAAGGCTCTTGCCCTGAGGCTGGATGCCGCGGGCGCGTCCGCCGGAGTTGCCCACGGAGATCTCACCCTCCACGCTGCCGCCGCCGGTGGTTTCCAGCAGGGAGTTGCGGACGATGACGGTGCCGCCCTCGGAGCCCTTGGCCTGGGCGGACAGGGGGCCGGCTACGGTGGAGCCGTCGGAAATGTCGGAATAGAAGGCGCTGCGGCCCGCACCGGCAGCCAGCAGGAGCGTGCCGTCAATGTTCAGATAGGAATAGCCCTTGGAGGAAATGACAGGGGGGCAGGAATCGGCGAGCTGGTCGTCGCCCAGAACAATGGCGGAGTCAAAAGCGGTGACGCCCAGATCCGCAAGCCAGGTGACGGCTTCGGGGGATACATCGTATTCCTCGGGGGTCACATTTGCGCCGTCGCCGCCGATGGTATAGAATTCGCCCTTGTCCTCGGTGAGGGCGGTGTAATACAGGGCGACCTCGGAGCTGTCGGAGGTGAAGAGGAAGCCGGAGAGGCCGCTGTCGGTCTTTGTGCCGCCGTCGTAGTAGGTGAGCTCAAAGTCTTCGGTCTGCTCCTGGGAAGGATCCTCGCCTTCGTCGGTGATGACGATGACGGCCTTGGGGCCGGTGTCTTCCGCAACAGTCGTTTCTTCCGAGGCTTCGCCGGAGGCATAGCCGGAGATGCCCAGACCCAGGATCATGGTCAGAACCAGAAGGAATGCAAATAATTTTTTCATAATATGCTCTCCTCTTTTATAAAGTTGCTAAACAATTGTTTAACAACCTTATGATAGCATACTGTATGTACATTTACAAGAAAAACCAGCCTGCGGGATCGCAGGCTGGTCGAAAGCGTTGTCGGTTGTCAGAAGGGCCGTCCGCCCCGTCCGCCGCCGAAGCCGCCACCCCAGCCGCCGCTGCCGGCGGAAATGGAGGTGGAGGTGGTGAAGTCCAGGGTGGTGGACTGGGTGCCATAGGTGACGGTATAGGTGTTGCCCAGTGTCATGGAGGGGTGGGAGACGATCAGACAGTTGAAGTAATTGGCTATGGTGTAAGACCACAGCTCGTTGCCCTCGCTGTCGGACAGGGTGACCAAAGTGCCGCCGGTTGTGCCGCTGGTGTAGATCACAGCTACGCACTGGTCGGTGGCGGAATAGGGGGTGGGCTGCATGGAAGAGGCGCCGCCGGCCATGACCTCGCCGCCGCTGATGTAGAAGACGCTGCCGCCGTCAATGCCGTTTTCCATGTAGGTGCCGGGGGTGGACACGGTGAGGTGTCCGCCGGTGATATACAGAGCGCCGTTGGAGTCCATGCCGTCGCCCATGTTGCTGGTGTTGCCGGTGACGAGAATGTCCATCCAGCCATCGGACTGCCAGAAGTATGTGGTGCTGTAACCGCTGACGGAGTCGGTCACGGAGGAGTTGCCGCCCCAGCCCCAGCCCTCCGGGCCGTTGGCGTTTACGCCGTCGTTCACGGCGCTGATGGACAGCGTCCCGCCGTGGAGCTCGATGGCGAAAGCCTCCAGACCCTCGAAACAGTCGGTGATGGTGATATCGCCGCCGGTGATGAGGAGCATGTCGTCGCAGTGGAGGGCGTCGTCGCTGGAACAGATGGAGATGGTGCCGCCCTCAATGGTGCACAGCCGGGCGCCGTGGACGGAATCGTCGGAGGTGTTCAGATCAATGATGCCGCCGGACACGGTGATGTCGCCGTCGCTCTTGAGACCCTTGGCACTGACGGTGCTGGCGGTGGAGGAGGTGGTGCTGCCGCCGCCCCGGCCCATGGGGCCCATCATGAACATATCGCCCGCGTGGCTGGAGGCGTTTCCACCGCCGCCGCCGCTGGTGATGGAGACGGTGCCGCCGGCGACGGTCAGATCGGTGAGAGCCTGAATGCCGTCACCGGCGCTGATGATGGTCAGCTCGCCGCTGAGGATGGAAATCGTATCGCCGTCCATGCCGTCTCCGGGGATGGCTTCCTCGGCGTTTTTGTCTTCGGGGGTATAGCCCTGGGCGGTGATGGAAAGGGAACCGCCGGTCTGGGTGATGTCCAGGGCCCGGATGCCGTCATCCACCGAGGTGATGGAAACGGATCCGCCGGTCAGAAGGACGCGGCCCTCCTCCGTGTCAAGACCGCGGCTCTGGCTTGTGATGGTCAGACTGCCGCCGGTGACGGAGATGTCACCATAGGTCACGCGGCCGTTTTCCGCGGCAATGCCGTCGCCGGTGCTGGTGATGCGGATGCTGCCGCCGGAAACGGATGCCGGACCCCGGACGTCGGCGCCGTCATCCGCAGCCTTGATGAAGAGTGTGCCTCCGGTGATGGAAAGGCCGTCCTTGCATTCCAGAGCGTCCCCGGCACCGGAGACCACGGTCAAAGCGCCGTCGCCGCCGATGGAAAGCAGTCCTTTGGAGACGAGCACGGCCTGGGCGTAATCGTCGGGCTCGGTGAGTTCATCCAGCAGGATGTTGGCGGAGCCGGGGGCCAGAGTGACGGTGAGCGTATCCTTGGAGGCGTTTTCCAGACAGGCGGAGCCCCGCAGGGACACACCGTCAAAAATAAGCTCCGTGGGCCCGTCGGCATCCACGATCAGCTGCCCCCGCAGCGAACCGGAGACCCGGTAGCATCCGGCGGCGGTGATGGTCACGGCGCTGCCGTCAAACACCGCGCCCGCCGGGGCGGAGGTTGGGTCATTCAGATCAAGATACTCTGCGCTGTCGCCGGCGGACAAAGTTGCTGCGATTTCCCCGGGGGATACAGACTCTGTTTCACTGGCCCAGACGCCTGTGCCTGCCATAAGGACCAAAGTGGCCAGAAGCAGACAGAGAATAATTCTTTTATATGTATACATGATATTAATATATAGCAATGAATTTTTCTTGTCAATCAATTTAGGGATTGTAATTTCTCAGGGATTCAGTATAATAGAACCACTAATGATATTTATTTATCATTGGAAAATGAAACAAGAAAGAAACGCGACAGTGAAAGGAGTTTTGTTATGAAATTCAGCAAGATCCTGGCCCTGGTCCTGGCCCTGTGCATGGTGCTGTCCCTGGGCGCCTATGCCTCCGATATGCCCGATACCTCCCAGGGTGGCTCCGCCACCAGCCGTCCCCCCGATAACTCCACCCGTGCGGTGAACCTGCTTGGCGAGCAGGCGGCCATTTACATCGAGTATACCGAGGACGGCTATGTTCTCAAGGAAAATGCTACCGATGCCTATGAGGTAACCCTTCAGAACGAGCTGAGCGTTCCCGTGGTCGGTCAGGAGTATGTCCTGGACGGCGTGCAGATCATCGGCAGCCGCATGGACTGGAACGAGGAGATCGAAGTCGGTAACTCCAACATTGTCATCAATGCGCTCACCGACGAGACCACCACCTTCGTCCTTGGCGGCGAGGCGGATTATTACGAGGCTCCCAACGGCGAGATGTATAACAGCGTCCTCATCTCCAGCGTTCAGGAGGGTGAGGCTGAGCCCGAGTCTGCTGTGGAAACAGCCCGCGGCGTGAACCTTGCCTTCAACGGCGAGTCCATCAAGATTAAGAACACCTACATGGATGGCGAAGGCACCGGCCGTCCCACCATCCATATCCCCTCCACTACCCGCGACGCCAACGTGAGCCAGCTGCCCGATCTGATCGTGGAAGACAGCTGGATCGACAACTCCACCACCCGTGCCATGCTCCTTATGGGTGGCGACGTGTGGTTCCTGAATTCCACGGGCTATACCAACTCCTGGGGTGCCCTGAGCTATGACAACACCAGCACCACCATGTATGTGGTGAATTCCGACGTTCAGAACATCGGCGCCGGCGGTTATGCCATCTATGACGCGGCCGGCTGCACCGCTTTTGTCTATGGCAGCAAGGTCCTGGGCGGCAACGTGGGCATCACTGTTTGCCGCAACGCCATGCTCACGGTGGGCAATCTGGCCGATGCCGATGAGACTGCTACCGCTCCTTACACCGGCGAGGCCGATCTGATGATCCCCGCCGCTACCGAGGACGGCCGCACCATCATCGTGGCGCATGACCAGCCCATTATGATGCATGCCGATATGTCCGGCGCGGATTCCCAGGCGGTTGCCTATATCAGCAATGCCTATGTCTCCTCTCTGGATGAGGATCTGGTCTTTGCGGATGGTACCTCTTATGCCGACTGGGCTTCTGAGTCCACCGGCACCAGTGCTCTGGCCAGCGAGTATCAGTCCGGCGCCGTAGCCCTGCTGAAGAGCCACAGCGGCAAGATCGTGTTCGACAACTGTGAGCTTTACAGCCGTACCGGCCTTCTGGTCCACTCCCAGTTCGTCTATGACTCCATGGCCTCCGGCATCTATCCCCAGGACGGCGCGGAGTATATCGGCGATGAGGTCATCTTCCGCAATATGAGCGCCGAAGGCGATGTCCTCCATGAGGACTACATGCGCAAGATGGAACTGGCGCTGGAGAATGCTGAACTGACCGGCGCGGTCGTCGGCACTACCCTCGCTGCCTGGAACAACTACTGGACCGAGCAGGTCCTGGCCCTTCCTGCCGAAGAGCTGACCGATGCCTCCGGCGAGATGGCTGATCTGGAAACCGCTCTCCAGACCTTTATCTACAACGATACCTATGAGACTCTGTGGGGCGTCCGTATGAGCATGGATGCCGATTCTGTCTGGACCGTCACCGGCGACTCCAACCTCTACAGCTTCACCATGGAAGAGGGCGCCGCTGTTCAGGCTCCTGCCGGCAAGAGCCTTGCTATCTATGTGGACTGCGCCATGTCCAACGCCGAAGAGGCGTATGACATCTCTGTGGGCACCAAGATCGATGCCTTTGAGCCCGGCGTGGAGTACACCGGCGTTGTGATCCTGGTGGAAGACGGCGCTGCTGCCGATGCGGCCAGCATCGTTGTGAATGAAGAGCTCCTTGCCTCTCTGGGCGTGGAGACCTCCGTGGAAGACGGCGCTTACAACATCTCCCTGGGCGGCCTGCTGGAGGCCCTGGGCGCTGACGTCAGCTATGACGAGGAGACCGGTGTTCTCACCGTGGTGGACGAGGTCGGCCTGGTCGGCGCGCTGATGGGTGTTGTCGGATAAGGAAAATCATTGACCCCAAACGCGTCCCGTTCCTTCGGGGGCGGGACGCGTTTTTGCGGCATGGAACCGTGAGATCATCGACTCACGGTTTGTGCCGTTTATTCTGGGAAAAGAACTGAGCGATCTATGAGCAAGAAAACGTATGCAATTCTGATATCTTTTATCCTGACGCTGATCCTGTGCGGCTGTCAGGCATCTGCGGCGGAGGCCGATGTGCCCGCCGAAAGCACGCCGGAGCCTGTTGTGGTGACGCCATCTGTGGCGGTCGCGCTTTCCATCGCGGAGCAGGACAAGCATCCCGCGCTGATGAGTCTGAACGATGTGGGGTATTTTCAGCCCTTCTATCGGGTGACGGTGGCGGAGACCTGCCGCGGCCTTTATGAGCTGCTGGACGGGCTGAGCCGGGTGAGCGCAAAGGATGAAACGCTGGACCGTTCTCTGTGGGGGACGGATTACCGGGCGGCGGCGCAGCTGCATAACGCCGGGATCCTGAACCTTGTGTCAGGAGAGGAAAACCATCCCAGCTCCGCCATGAGCCGACAGACGCTGGCGCAGATGCTGGAAAATCTGGCCGGGTGTCTTGACGGCGCGGAGGCGGAGCGGGCCCGGGCTGTCGCGGCGGATGTGGCAAGCGGCGCTACGGGCAAGGATGACACGGCTGACGGCGGGGATATCATTACCCGGGCGGAATTCGCGGTGGTGCTGGTGCGGCTTGCGGGCCGGGAGCCCGATGAAGCGGCGCTGCTCATCGGCGAATATCTGCCGGTGGACGTGTCTTTGGATAACTATGCCTGGCTGTATATCGCGGACGCGGTGACAGAGGGGGCTGTGGAGCCTTTGGAAGGCGGCACCTACCGGGCCTATGGCGCGCTGTATGGCGTGGATGAAAACGGAAAGCTTCTCCGGGATGTGGATTACGGCGTTTGGACCTTTGGAGCGGACGGAAAATACACCACCGGCAGCGCGGAACTGGACGATTATATTGCCCAGGTGCTGAAAGCGTGCGGCGTGGACGAGCGGTCCGCGGCGGAAGCGCTGGAGGCTGTGTATCTCTATTTGAAATACAACTATGTGTATCTTGTGACCCCGGCGGATATGGTGACCGAGGAGCCGGGGGCCACCGGCTGGGAAAATGAGCGCGCGCTGCGCTTTTTCCAGAACGGCGGCGGCACCTGCTATGGCTATGCGGCCGGCTTTGGTCTGCTGGCCCGCAGTCTGGGAGAGCATGCCTATATCGTCTCGGCCCAGGTGAATGAGTATTATGCACCCCACGGCTTCGTGGTCATACCGGTCGATGGGGTAGACTGGATCTACGATGTGGAAATGGAGGCCACCCGCATGGAACGCCATGGGGATCTGGCGCTTTTCCGTATCCGGAACTTCCAGGTATATAGCTATTGGTACACCCCGGACTGGTAAGCGCCATGACGGAAGTGTATGTGTTGGACCGGGGGGAGGATATCCTTCCGGAGTCCTGCTTTGCCGAACTGCCGCCCTGGCGGTGGGAGAGAACGGAGCGGCTGCGCAATCCCGCGGCCCGGCAGGAGAGTCTTGCGGTTGGACTGCTTCTGGGTTATGCCATGGAGCAATGGGGGATCAGTCCCGGGGAACCGGTGGAGGTCCTTCCGGCGGGAAAGCCGGTTTTTGCCCGGCGGCCGGAGGTGCATTTCAGCCTGTCCCATTCCGGGCGGTATGCCATGTGTGCCATCTCCACCCGGCCGGTGGGGGTGGATGTGCAGCAGATGCGCCGGGTGAATCTTTCCGTTGCCCGGCGGCTGCACCCCGGAGAACAGGAATGGCTTGGCGACCAGCCGGAGGCGGAGCGGGAGACGGCTTTTTTTCGGCTCTGGTCCAGGAAGGAAGCCTGGGTCAAGGCCGTGAGCCGGGAGCGGATGCTGTCGCTCCATGAGACGGATGTGATCCACCGACTGCCGGAACTGTGGTTTCGGGACTGGGAACTGCCCGGGGGATACCGGGCGGCGGTCTGCGCCCGGGAGGAGATCCTGAAAGAAATTGTTTGTTTGACAGGGCAAAACCTGTTGGATGATAAAAAAGCGAAAACCTGACAATGAAAAGGAAAAGGAGAAAGAACATGAAGAAGCTGATAAGTCTGTTTCTTGTCCTGTGCATGATGTTCACCGTCTGCCCGGGCTGCGCCGGCGCGGCGGAAACTGCCCCGGTGGAAGCGGCGGCTGCGGCGCCTGCGGGGGAAGTTTCTGCAGAGCCTGCGGCGGAGGCCTCCGGCGAAGCTTCGGCGACGACCACCGTTTCGGTGGATACGGCCGTGACCGGCGAGGACATGAAGGTCTATACAATGCCTTATGAGCCCGTGGAGGATCTGGGTATGGATCTCACCGGCCTTTATACCGGCGAGGCTTTTGAAGACATTGGCGACAAGACCGTGGCGGCCGGGGAAACCTGGACGGTGACGGATAACTGCGCTGTGGGCAAGCTGGAGATCGAAGACGGCGCCGTTGTGGAAGCGCTCTATCCTGTGATCGTGAAGTTTGCCGAGAGCGAGACCGTGGAAAACGGCCAGGTCATCGGCAATGTCCAGTTTGTCAGCGACTATGACGAGGTCATCGCCATCGTTCACACCAACGATACCCACGGCTTCCTGGAGACTGAGCCCTATGTCAAGGGTCTGACCACCCAGCTGGAGCAGTCCGGTGAATACAGCCTGGTGCTGACCGTCAACGCCGGTGATATCTATGCCGGCGGCTATGCGGCAGCGCATGTTTATGAAGGTGAGTACATCCCCTATGTCATGATGGATGTTTATGACTTCCAGACCTGGGGCAACAACGATGCCGGTCTTACCGACAAGGGCATCGGCACGTATCTGCTGTCCATTCTGGGCAACGCCAACGGTCTGACCACGCTGCTGGCCAACCAGGCCGCTTCCGAGAACATTGACATTGCCGCCTATGCGGAAGGCTATGTTCCCACTGTGGGCGTGGAGAAGTTCGTGGACATGTATTCCGACGTTCTCTCCCTGAACGAGGACGGTACCATCGATTACAGCGCTCTGAATCTGGAGCAGTACAATGTGGAAGCCGGCGAGAACGTTCTGGATGACTGCGTGATCGTGGAAACCGCCAATGGCACGAAGATTGGCCTGTTCGGCGAGTCCACCCAGGGCGGCTCCATCACCGACGCCTACTTCTCCGGCGGTTATTCCACCATTACCGTGGCCCAGGCCTGCAGCGATGCCCTGAGTTCCGCGGGTGCGGACGCTGTGGTCATGATCGCCCACACCGGCTGGTTCTCCCCCGATTCCACCGAGACCAGCTCCAATGATACCAACTCTGCGCAGGTGGCGAAGAAGACCACCGGCATCGACGCCATTATTGACTCCCATACCCATTCCATCATTAACGACGGCGAGGGTCACATCTTCTCCGATCTGGCGGATGCCACCATCGTGAACCAGGCCTCCTGCAAGGGTCAGGCCATCGGTATCCTGTACCTCTATCTGAAGGACGGACAGGTCGTTGCCAAGGACTGCGAGAATCTCGTTCCCAACGATGACGGCGTGAACGGCGTTGTTCCCGATGCGGACATCCAGGCCAAGGTGGACCGCTGTTATGACCATCTGGCGGCCGACGGCTATACCACCGTTTATGCCACCAGCGAGTATTTCCTCAACGGTGAGCGCATCAGCTCCGGCGACGTGGGCGGCGGCGTCCGCGCCAACGAGACCAACCTGGGCGACCTGGTTGCCGACGGTATCCTCTGGGTCGCGCAGAAGTATTGGGAGGGCGAAGGCGCTCCCATCGAGATCGCTCTTTATCCCGGCTTCTGGGTCCGTTCCTCCGTGAACGCCGGCGATATCACCCTGGTGGATGCCATGAGCGTATTTGCGAATCCCCTCATCATCTATTACGCCGAGTACACCGCGGCGGAGTTGGTGAGCATGATGAACACCTCCTGCGCCAAGATGGGCAGCGAGAACAACAATATGTATCAGGTGGCCGGTCTCAAGTGTGTCTACGATCCCGCTACTTTCCAGGTGGTCAGCCTTGCGGTGGGCGACGAGCTCATCTATGAAAACGGCGAGTACCTGGTGGGCGACGACTGGACGGTCGGCTGCGCGGCGGAAGTCGGCGGCGGCGATATGACCGTTGAAGAGGACACCATTATCGTTCCCTCCAACTCCGAGATGGCGAAGATGTGGTGCGAATTCCTGGCCAGCGGCGAATACACCATCTATCCTGACGAGGTTGCCCCCGACGGACGTGTTGTCCCCGCGGCATGATCTTTGAATAAGCAAAAAAATCCTCCCTGTCCACACGGAACGGGGAGGATTTTTGTATGTTGTGGGTCAGCCGGTCATCAACCATTCCAGCATGCTGCGGGGGCTTGCGCCGTGATGGATCACGTTGTTCACGGCCTGGGTGATGGGCATGCGGACCTGATGGGTCTCCGCAAGCTCCATGGCGGCGGCCAGAGCGTGGATGCCCTCCACCACCATGCCGATTTTTTCGATGGCGGCTTCCGGACTCAAGCCTTGGCCCAGAAGAAGGCCGGCGTTCATGTTTCGGCTGTGAACACTGGAGCAGGTGACGATCAGGTCGCCCACGCCGGCGAGACCTTCAAAAGTCTCATCCCGGCAGCCGAGGGCCTGTCCCAGCCGTTTGGTTTCCGCCATGCCCCGGGTGATGAGGGCGGCAAGCGCGTTGTCACCGCAACCAAGGCCCCGGGCGATGCCTGCGGCGATGGCAATGATGTTTTTGAAAGCGCCGCAAAGCTCCACGCCCAGAAGGTCGTCGGAGGGATACATGCGCATGTTGGCGCTGGAGAATATCCGACAGATCTGCTCCGCGGTATCCATATCCGCTCCGGCGCCCACCATGGCGGTGGGCATGTCTCTGGACACCTCCTCCGCGTGAGTGGGGCCGGAAACGGCGCCCATGCGCACGGCGGTGGGAGCCACGGCATCTTCAATGACCTGACTCATGGTGAACAGTGTGCCCGCTTCCACGCCCTTGGCGGCGCTGACGATGAGCTGGCCCGGCCGGATGTAGGGGGCGGCAGCCGCGGCAGTGGGGCGGATGTAATTGGAGGCAGTGACGAACAGAAGCATATCCGGCTCCCGGCAGGCGTCGGCCAGGTCTGTGGTATAGCGTATGTCGTCGGGAAGAATGGCGTCCGGGAGCTTGGGGTGGCGGTTCGTGGTCTGAAGCTGAGCGGCATGGGCAGCGTTGGAGGACCAGAGCGTGATGTTGTGGCCGTTCAGACGGAGGAGACGGGCCAGGGCGCAGCCCCATGTGCCGGCGCCGAGAATAGAAATGTTCATAGGATCAATAGTCAGTATGTGCGGCTAGAGCCAGTTCGATCAGCCGGTCCAGAAGCTTCGCATAGGGAAGGCCGCTGGCCTCCCAGAGCTTGGGATACATGCTGATGTTTGTGAAGCCCGGCAAAGTGTTTATTTCGTTGAATACGGGAGTGCCGTCGGCTGTGAGGAAAAAATCCGCCCGGGCCATGCCCCGGCAGTCCATGGCGGTATAGACCTCGATGGCGGCCTTGCGGAGGGCTTCCTGCTCTTTCGGCGTGATATCGGCGGGGATGACAGTGCGGGAGGCGGCGTTTATGTATTTTGCGGCATAGTCATAAAACTCGTTGGCAGAGAGAACCTCGCCCACCACGGATGCCTCCGGGCGGTCGTTTCCGAGGACGGCGACTTCCACCTCCCGGCCCACGATGGCCTCCTCAATGAGGACCCGGCGGTCGTGCTTCAGTGCGTCCAGAATGGCCCCTTCCAGCTGGCGGAATTCATGCACCTTTGAAACGCCCACGGAGGAACCGGCGATGCAGGGCTTTACGAACAGCGGATACTGTCCGCCGAAAAACTGGTGGATATAGGAGAGAATGCCCACGGCGTTGCGGAGATAGATGTCTTTCTCCAGAAGGTAATAGTTTGCCTGGCGAATGTTGGTGCGTTCGATGACATGCTTTGTTTTGGACTTATCCATGGAGGCGGCGGAGGAATAGACACCGGGGCCCACATAGGGAAGCCCGGCTACCTCGCACAGACCCTGGATGGTTCCGTCCTCGCCGTAACGGCCATGGAGGACCGGCCAGACGCAGTCCACGGGCAGGATCTCCCAGGTGTCGCCGGAGAGGCAGAGCAGACCGTGATCCTCCCGGGAGGGGGACAGAACGGCCTTGCGATTGGAGGGATGGTTTTCCCATGCGCCGCTGCGGATATCCTCAGGGCCGGCCTCGGTCAGAAGCCAGCGGCCGTCTTTCGTGATGCCCACGGTGTGGATGGTGTATTTTGTTTTATCCAGAATGGAATAGATGGAGCAGACGGAACTGCAGGATACCTCGTGCTCCGAGCTTGCGCCACCAAAAAGAAGAAGGATCGTTTTCAAAAGATTGCCCCCCATGAGACGGAATTGTTCCGAAAAGGAACTTATGGCATGTATTTATATATTTTATCATAGAATCCCCGAGCGCGCAATTGAATTCCGCCGGATCATTGGTCATAGATGAAAGAACGGAGATAGTCGATGTTTTCCTCAAAGTCCAGCCGGAGGACGCTCATGCCGTCGATCATGGCATAGTTCCAGGAATCGTCCGCGGGGATCTGGGTGGAGCGGAGGCTGTAATGGGATATCTGCGTTCCGATGGCCAGCAGATTGAGGCAATCGGACTGGGTGAGATCGGTGGTGACTTCCGGAAGAATGTCTGCCATGAGCAAATAGGCTTCGGGGAGGGAGATGCTCTTCAGATCGGACCAGAGGGCTTCCAGAAGCTCCCGCTGGCGCTCTGTGCGGCCAAAGTCGTTGTCCAGACTGCGGATGCGGCAGAAGCTGAGCGCGTCCTCGCCGTCCAGATGATAGGTCCCATCCCCGGTGCCGCAGCCGACGGTCTGAGCCTCCGCGGCGGTGAGATGGAGATCCACGCCGCCCAGTGTGTCGATGATGGTCACGAAGGCAGAAAAATTCACTTCGGCATAGCGGTCGATGTCGATGGCGAAATTCTGTTCAATGGTTTCCACGGTGAGAGCGGGGCCGCCCAGCGCGTTTGCGGTGTTCAGCCGGTGGGAGAAGTACCCCGGGATGTGAAGATAAATGTCCCGGAGGAAGGATGTCAGCAGAATGTCCTGGGTCTTCGTGTTGATGGAGACGAGGAGCATGACATCGGTCCGCTCGCTGATGCTGTCGGTGCGGCTGTCGTTTCCCAGCAGCAGAATGTTATAAACATCGCTGTCGTCGAAAAGCTCGTTTTCCGCGGCGTTTTTTCGAAGCTCCTGCGCCAGTGCGGCGGCCTCTTCCTGGGACAGAAGTGCGGCGCCCTCCGGAGGAATGTCATCCGTCTCCAGCTCTTCGCTGAGCGTGGCTGACGGCGTGGAGCCGGGGGCTTGCCCGGTCTGGATGTTCATGGAATTATAGAAACGGCAGAAGAGAATAATCAGACTCAGCGCGGCGACCAGCAGAAGAATGCATATGACGGCCAGCGCGGGGGAGAAAGCCCGTTTGTTATGTTTGGACAAGGATAGTCTCCTTTCTATGGATGTGGAGCAAAGCGGTGGGACAAATAATAGTATACACATGGCGGAGGGAAAATCTACCGTATATTCCTTATGTTTCTTATAAGCTTTTCGGAAAATGGGGAGAAAAACCCCGGAGAATGCAAATTTTTGGTGGACTTGGGAATGATTTTAGGATATGCTGATTGAGTGTGAAAAAGGAGGGCGCCAAGGATGAAATCGGTCGTTGCGCTTCTGAAAAATGAGACAGTGCTCGTGATATCCCTTGTGTTCCTGTTTGTGTTCATTGGAAATCTGGGGCGCATTGGCCCGGAGAGCAGCTTTCTGGAGCAGATGGTGACCGCCCGGGAGGTCATGGCCGGCGTTCTTGCCGGCCGGGTGTTTTCCAATGTTCCCGCGGCCATTTTACTCTCTGGATTTACTCAAAATGCGTCGGATCTTCTGGTGGGTGTGAATCTGGGCGGCCTTGGCACGGTGATTGCCTCCGTGGCCAGCCTCATTTCCTATAAATTTGCGGCGAAAGGTAATGTAAGTGGCGGGAAATATATTCTGGTGTTCACGGCGGTGAATGTCCTGTTTCTGGCGGCCAATCTGGGGCTTTGGCTCCTGATACGATGATACACGGGAGAATGAAAATGATAAAAACGATACTTTGGGATATAGACGGCACTCTGCTCAGTTTTAAAAAGGCAGAGCACAATGCCCTGAAAACCTGCTTTGATATATTCGGTCTCGGCCCCTGCAGCGAGGAGATGATCGAGCGTTATTCGGTGCTGAATCTGAGCTATTGGAAGCGTCTGGAGCGCGGCGAGATCACAAAGGCGGAGCTTCTTGTGCGCCGGTTTGAGGAGTTTTTTGCCGCGGAGGGCGTTTCCTGCAGTGATGCGGCCGGGTTTAACCGGGAATATCAGCTGCGTCTGGGGGATACCATCTGCTTCAACGATGACGGATACGAGTTGGTGAAGTGTCTGAAGGGAAAGGTGCTGCAGTATGCCGTGACAAACGGCACCAAGGTGGCTCAGGACCGGAAACTCTCCCGGTCGGGACTGGATCGGATTTTTGACGGGATATTCATCTCGGATGAGGTGGGCCATGAAAAGCCTGCGGTGGAATTCTTTGAGCATGTTCTTGCCCGCATCCCGCGCTGTGAAAAGCATGAGATGCTCATTGTGGGAGATTCCCTCACCAGCGATATGAAAGGCGGCAACAATGCCGGCATCCCGGTCTGCTGGTATAACCCTGAGGGGGTGCCCAATACCGGCGATGTGACCGTGGATTATGAGATCCGGGATCTCCGGGAAGTGCTTGAAATTCTGAGAGAAACATAAAGGGCCCGTTGCAAAATAGAGGCCAGTGAAAAAACAAGAAGCGTAGTCACCCGCAA
>CAZQFN010000022.1:0-16988 GCA_964592685.1 uncultured Oscillospiraceae bacterium
CCCGCAGAAGCTCTACATAGTTCAGATCCAGGAGCCACTCGGCGTTGTTCACCATCTGGGCCTTGCCCTCACCGAACTCAATGAATTTTTCCATCTGCTTTTTGAAGCACTCGGCGTTGTGGTCAATGTCTTCCTTGGTGAGCATTTTGCGCATATCGGTACGGCCGGAGGGGTCGCCGATCATGGTGGTGCCGCCGCCGATGAGGGCGATGGGTTTGTTGCCCGCCATCTGCAGACGCTTCATCAGCGTCAGGGCCATAAAATGACCGGCCGTCAGACTGTCTGCCGTGCAGTCAAAGCCGATGTAGAAAGTGGCTTTGCCGTTGTTGATCATGTCGCGGATCTCTTCTTCGTTGGTCACCTGGGCGATCAGGCCGCGGGCGACAAGTTCTTCATAGATACCCATGGTTTTCTCCTTCATTCTCTTTCCATATTGAAGCGGGCATGTCCCGTTTATCGATTCTGTGTTTTCCAGAGCTTCGCCGCTCGGAGAGACTCCTCCGCAGAGGCGATGGTAAGGTCTGTGATGTTGTCTCCGCCGATGAGGCGGGCAAGCTCCCGGGCACGTCCGGCATCGTCCAGTTCCTCCACCGTGGTGTAAGTGCGTCCATTTCGCTCCCGTTTGGAGATACAGTACTGCGCGTCGGCCATAGCCGCGATCTGGGGAAGATGGCTGATGCAAAGCACCTGGCGTTTCTTTCCGATATCGGAAAGCTTCTCCCCTACCCGGCTCGCAGCGATGCCGGAGACACCGGTGTCGATCTCGTCAAACACCGCCGTAGGCACGGGGTCATTCTCTCCAAAAACGGTTTTTAAAGCCAGCATGATGCGGCTCAGCTCACCGCCGGAGGCGATTTTGGCAATGCGGCCCGGCTTTTCGCCGGCGTTGGCGCTCATGAGAAAAACCACCTCATCCGCCCCGCGGGGGCCGAAACCGGGTTCGCCGAGCATCGGTGTGATCTCCGTTTCAAATCGAACCGAAGGCATGGAGAGCGCGCGCAGTTCCTCTTCCACCCGCTTTGCCAGCGCGTCCGCCGCGGCACGGCGCTTTTTGGTAAGGGCAGCAGCAGTCTTTCTGCAGGCGGCCATTTTTTCTTCCCGAAGCTTTTGCAGATGCTCCAGAGCGGCATCGCCGTATTCGATTTCCGCAAGCCGCCTGGCGGATTCGTCATAAAGCGCAATGAGCTCGGCCTCATCCGAAACGGAGAATTTCTTCTCCAGCTTCCGAAGCTGGGCAAGCCTTCCCTCCACCCGGTCAAATTCCTCCGGGGAGAAGTCCAGTTCCTCCCGGAAGTCCCGGATCCTCTCGGCGGCATCTTCCAGAAGGCTCAGCGCCTCCTTGAGGGAATCATCCGCCTCGGCCAGTTCGGCGCTCCAGCCCCGAACCCGGCTAAGCCACCCTCTGGCTTCACCCGCCAGAGCAACGGCAGAGGGCTCGCCGCCATAGAGGGCGCCGAAAGCACCGTCTGCGGCTTCCCGGAATTTTTCACCGTGGCGCAAAAGCTCGCTGCGGGTTTCAAGCTCTTCCTCTTCACCGGCCTTCAGCTCGGCCTTTTCCAGTTCCTGGACCCGGTAGGCAAGGCTCTCCGCCAGTCGGCGGCGAGTATCATCATCCAGACTGAGCCGGGCGATCTCTTTTTCGTTTTCCTGATAGTCCTTATAGACAGCGGCATATTCCGCCATGGCGTTTCCAAGGCCCGCAAAAGCGTCCAGATAAGCCAGATGACGGTTTTCATCCAGAAGCTGACGCCCGTCGTTCTGACCGTGGATGTCCACCAGATGAGTCCCCAGGAGACGCAGCTGACTCACCGACACCGGCACGCCGTTTACGCGGCAGGAACTCTTTCCATCCGCGGCAATGACCCGCTGAACAATCAGTTCCCCGTCCTCTGCCTCCAGGCCGTTTTCCTGCAGCCAAGCTTCTGCATCCTCCGGATCAAAAACAGCAGAGGCCATGGCCTTTTCCGCGCCAAAGCGAACCAGCTCCCTGCTTGTACGGCCGCCAATAACGGCATAAAGCGCGTCGATAAGGATGGACTTACCTGCACCGGTCTCACCGGTGAGGACGTTCAGGCCCTCCCGAAACTCAACATCGGCCCGTTCCACCACAGCGATATTTTCGATGTGGAGACTTCTGAGCATAGTCTTCTACCCCTCTCAGCGGCTGTATACCCGGCGGAGCTGGGCGCAGAAACGCTCCGCAGAGGCGGCATTCCGCATGACGATGATGCAGGTATCGTCACCAGCCACGGAACCGAGGATGCTGTCATCCCACATGGCATCCACCGCAGCGCAGACCGCCATGGCAAGGCCGGGCAGGGTTTTGATGACGACCGTATGCAGCGCGTGGTCAAAGCTCAGGCAGCCGCCCCGGAATATCTCCTCCAGCCGGCGGACCGCATCGGTGTTCTCGTCATGAGAAGCCGGAGCATAGTGATAGGTCCCTTCCGGAGAGACCTCCTTCACAAGGCGAAGATCCTTGATATCCCGGGAAATGGTGGCCTGGGTGCTGTTCACACCCCGGGCACGCAGTTCCTCCAGAAGCTGCTCCTGGGTCTCGATCTTCTTTTCGGCAATGATTTCCAGAATTGCGTTTTGCCGGATGTTTTTCATAGTTTTTCCCCCAATTTTTCAAAGGCGGTCTCATAGAAGCTCTTGGTACCCAGATGGGCGATAAGCAGTTTATAGGCCGAGCGGCGAACGATGACATGGTCATCATTCTGCAGATCAATGGTGCCGCGCCCGTCCACGGACACAACACAGCGCTTCCCGTCAAAGAGGCCGGACGGCGTAATGGAAACTTCCCGCTCCGGAGTGAGTACAAAGGAACGGGCCGCCAGCATATGCGCGCAGATCGGCGTCAGAATGATGGCCTCTGCGCTGGGCTCCAGCAGAGGGCCACCGGCAGACATGGAATACGCCGTAGAACCGGTGGCCGAGGAGACGATCAGTCCGTCGCCGGAGCAGGCCAGAATACGCTGTCCATCCCCACAGGCGGTGAGATGGACATTTTGCAAAATACCGGAGATGACCGCCTCATTCAGGCCCGTATCCCTGAAAATCACGCGGCCGGAGCGACGGATCTCCACATCCAGCATCATCCGCGGTACGATCTCATATTCCCCCGCGGCCGCCTTCCGAAGAAGATCCACGTTGCTCTCGTTCAGCTCCGTAAGAAAACCCTTATGCCCCAGATTCACGCCCACAAGCGGCACATTGCTTTGCATGATAAGAGGCGCAAGATGCAGGATTGTGCCGTCTCCTCCAAGAGAGACAAGAAGCTTCGCGCCCTCCAGAGCCTTCCTCAGGGGGACGCATGCGAGACCGCTGCCTTCGCCGTTTCCGTAAATGGGACTGACCACCACGGAATGACCATCCGCCTCCAGCATCTCCTTCACCCGACGGGCACAGACAAGACCAATGTCCCGCTCCACATTGGGACACAAAACAATACTTTCCATAACCGAATGCTCTCCTCAGCGCTCCAGCGCCTCATGGGACTGGCGGACAATATCGGCGCAGTCCACTTCCACATTTTCCCCGGCAGTCTTCAACCAGGCAAGATACTCGATATTTCCCTCCGGGCCACGAACGGGAGAAAAGGACATTCCGGCCACGGCAAACCCAAGTCCGCCTGCAGCCGCCACAAAGTTCTCCAGAACCTCCCGGTGAACGGCGGGATCACGGACGACGCCTTTTTTCCCGACTTTTTCGCGGCCGGCCTCAAACTGAGGCTTCACCAGACAGACCACCTGGCCGGCTTCCTTAAGCAGCGTGCGCACCGCGGGAAGCACCAGATGGAGCGAAATGAAGGACATATCCATCACTGCCATGTCCATCTTTTCCGAAAACATATCCGGCGTGAGGTTTCGGGCATTGGTGCGTTCCATGACGGTGACGCGCTCGTCCGTCCGAAGGCTCCAGGCCAACTGGCCGTAGCCCACATCCACCGCATAGACATGCTTTGCCCCCCGCTGGAGCAGACAGTCCGTAAAGCCGCCGGTGGAAGCGCCGCAGTCGATGCAGGTATACCCTGCAGGATCTATGGCAAAAGTATTCAGCGCCTTTTCCAGTTTCAGCCCGCCCCGGCTCACATAGGGAAGCTTTTCTCCCTTCACCTGGATATCGGCTTCCTCCGTCACCGGCGCGCCGGGCTTTGTTTCTTTCTGGCCGTTTACAAACACGGAGCCGGCCATGATAAGGGCCTTGGCCTTTTCGCGGCTCTCCGAAAGCCCCAGGTCAAACACCCGTTGGTCAAGTCGAATCTTTTTCATGCAATATCTCCTCAACAGCCCGGGCAATGCCGGCGCCGTCCAGTCCGATTTTCTTTTTCAGGTCAGCGGGAGCGCCGTTTTCCAAAATACCGTCCCCGAGGTTCATGAGTTTTGAGGCCCAAAGAGAGATCCCCTCTCCGGCGCAGAGGGCCAGAAGCCGCTCTCCCATAGATCCGGAGGCGCATACATCCTCCACGACCACAAGGGCGCCTGTCTTTTTCGCCGAGGCCAGAACTTCCCCGCCATCCAGCGGGCACAGACGATTCAGCTTCACCACCTCGGCAGAAAATCCGCTCTGTTCAAGCGCCTCTGCCGCGGCAAGCGCATCGTTTATGCAAATACCATAAGACACGATGGTCACATCCCGCCCCTCCCGCAGAGTGACATCGGAAACCCGTGCGTTGTCGTCCTTATATACGCCTTCTCCCCCCCGGGGATAGCGCACCGCCACAGGTCCGTTTTCTTCCAGAACCGCCCGGCGGAGCATGGTACGAAGCTCCGCAAAGCAAGCCGGCGCATACACGGTCATCCCGGGAACCGTGGAGAGATATGCCACATCAAAAACACCCTGATGTGTCTGGCCATCCTTACCGACGATGCCGGCCCGGTCCACCCCCAGGACTACATGAAGCCCCATGAGGGACACATCATGGATGAGCATGTCATACGACCGCTGAAGGAAGGTGGAATAGACAGCAAACACGGGGATAAGCCCCTGGGAGGCCATACCAGCAGCCATAGCCGCCGCGTGCTCCTCGGCAATGCCCACATCGAAAAACCGCTCCGGAAAAGCATCCCGGAACGGGACGAGCCCGGTGCCCTCCTTCATGGCGGCGGTGATGGCCGCGACACGCTTGTCCTCCGAAGCAAGCTTCGTGAGTTCCTTTCCGAAAACAGCTGAAAAATCCGCCCCGCCGGAGAGGGGCTCACCGGTTTCAGGATCAAAAGCACCGACGCCATGGAATACTTCCGGCGCCTTTTCTGCCGGGGCAAAGCCCCTTCCCTTCTGGGTGATCACATGGACAAGACAGGGCCGCTTCTGCTTTTTGGCCCAGGAAAGAGCAACCTCGATGCGTTCAATATCGTGACCGTCCATGGGTCCCAGGTATTCAAAGCCCAGGTCATCGAAAATATTCTCCTGGATAATACGTTCTTTTATCCAGTGCTTAGCCCGATGCATGGCATTGTAAATACCCGGCACATGGCTGAGGAAGCTACGGTACCACTGCTTGAAGCGCATATATTCCGGCCGGACACGCATATGCCCCAGCATTTCCGCAAGTCCGCCCACACCCTGGTCAATGGACATGCCGTTATCGTTCAGGATGACCACCAGCGGCTCTCCGCTGTGGCCGGCGTCGGACAGGGCCTCAAAGGCCATACCGCCGTTCAGCGCACCGTCTCCAATGAGAGCCACCACATCGTAACCGGCGCCAAGTGCCGTGCGGGCCCGGGCCATACCCAGAGCAACGGAAACAGAGTTTGACGCATGACCGGCGATAAACGCGTCGTGAACGCTCTCCTCCGGCTTGGGGAAGCCGGACATGCCGCCCAGATCCCGCAGATTTTCGAACCCCTCCCGGCGTCCGGTGAGCAGCTTATGGACATAGCACTGATGCCCCACATCGAATACAAGACGATCTTTTTCCGTATCGTATACCCGATGGAGGGCGACCGTCAGTTCCACCGAACCCAAATTGGATGCCAGATGTCCTCCCGTTTTTGCAACGGACTGAACGAGAAATGTCCGTATCTCGCGGCAGAGGGCATCCAGTTGTTCCGGCGTCAGATCGCGGACCTGTGCCGGTGTTTTTATCATATCTAAATAACCCATATTGGCTCCATTTTATCTTCAGAGGTCATACTTCGAGTTCTATTATAATAACAAAATACACCCTGCTTTGCAAGGTGTATTCCATGAATATATTCAGTTTTTTGTGAATATCAGGTCTTCCGACCTGCCAGCGAAAGTGTCAGCGACCGGAGAAATCCCGTGTCATCAAAACTCTCCAGTGCCTTCAGCGCCCGGGCGGTGTATTCATCCGTGAGTTTTTGGCATTCCTCCGCCCCCAGAAGAGAGCAGAAACCGTCCCCGTCCAGAATATCATCCCGGCACTGAAACGCCATGCCAAGAGCCACGCCGAATTCATTGGCTGCGGCAACAACGCTTTCTCCCGCGCCGGTCGCCGCAGCACCCATGGCACAGGAGGCCCCGATAAGACTGGCGGTCTTCCGCAGGTGGGTGGCCGTGAGATCCGCAACGGTGGCTTCCGCCTCGTCCGTATCCATATACTGACCGCCGCAGATCCCATCCAGGCCCGCAGCCCGGCTGAGTATCCGGCAGCAGCGGAACCGTTCCACCTCGCCGATGTCCGCGGCACAGACAGCGGCAAAAGCTTCCCCCTGGAGGCAGTCGCCCGCCAGAACCGCCGTGGTCTCGCCAAACTTCCTGTGATTGGTGGGCATCCCCCGGCGTTCGTCATCGTCATCCATGCAGGGCAGATCGTCATGGATAAGGCTGTATGTGTGGAGCATCTCCACACCGCAGGCCACCGGCAGGGCCCGGCGCACATCTCCGCCGCAAACTCGGCAGAATTCCAGGCTCAGCACAGGCCGGATCCGCTTGCCCCCGGTCATAAGGCTGTAACTCATGGCCCGGCGTAGCCCATCCGCGCCATCTCTCCGGTCCTCAAACCAATTGGCAAGGGCCGTTTCGATCATAAGCCGATAATTTTCAAAACGCTCGTTCACAGATCATCCGCCTTTACGCCTTATTCAAAAGGAAGCTCCTCGGGCGTTCCATCCGCACTTTTGCGCAGCTGGACCACTTTCTGCTCCGCTTCATCCAGAAGCTGAGAGCAAGCTTTCACAAGACCCGCTCCTTCTTCAAAAAGGCCCAGGCTCTCACTGAGGGGCACATCCCCCTTTTCCAGAAGCTTCACAATCTCTTCCAGTCTTCCGAGAGACTGCTCAAATGTCTTTTCCGTCATGGCGTATATCCTCCACTCTGCAGCCAAGGATTCCCCCGGCCAGCTTTACATCGATCTTGTCCCCTATCGCCGTTTCGTTTGCGGATCGAATGGGAACGCCGTCCCGCTCGGCAATGGAATACCCCCGCCCCAGAACCTTCAGCGGGCTGAGAGCATCCAGCTTGGCCGCCAGTTCTCCAAAAGAACGGCGGCGGGACAGCACCGCTCTCTCCCCGGCCGCAGCAAGTCCCGCGCGGGCATAATCCAGCGTCATGCGCTTCGCCCCCAGATACACCTCCGGATCCGTAAGTGCCGGGCGGCCGGAAAGATCCTCCAGCTTCCGGGAAAGCATATCCAGCTTCTTGCCCATGGCCTGCTGAAGACGGATGCTGTCCTGCAAGATCTGTGCGCGAACGTCGTCGATGTCCGGACCGGCGAGTTCCGCGGCATTGGAGGGTGTGGCCGCGCGGCGGTCCGCCACATAGTCCGCGATGGTCACATCCGGCTCATGGCCCACAGCGGAGATGACCGGTATCTCCGATTCATAAATCGCCCGGGCCACGCGCTCATCGTTAAACGCCCAAAGATCCTCCATGGAACCGCCGCCGCGGCCGGTGATGATAAGATCCGCGATCTGATAACGGTTTGCATAGCGGATCGCTCCCACGATCTCCGGAGGAGCCTCCACACCCTGGACCCGCACAGGCAGGACCATCAGTTTCGCAAGAGGCCAGCGCTTACCAAGCACGCGGATGACATCATGGACCGCAGCGCCCGCACCGCTGGTAATAACCGCAATGCGCCGCGGATAGGCCGGAAGAGGCTTTTTATGAGCGGGGTCAAAAAGACCTTCCGCCTGAAGCTTTGCTTTCAGCTGCTCAAAGGCCACCTGCAGATCGCCGGCCCCTTCGGGCATCAGATCCGTGACATAGAGCTGATACGCTCCGTCCCGGGGATAGACCGAAAGACGGCCGGTTGCCGTGACGGACATGCCGCTCTCCGGGCGAAAGCGGAGCTTTCCCGCGCTGGAGCGGAACATGACGCACTTGAGACTGGCATCCGCATCCTTCATGGTGAAATAATGGTGCCCGGAGGGATATATCTTATAATTCGACAGCTCGCCCCGGACAACGATCCGACTCAGCATCGGATCAGACTCCACCAAAGTCTTTACATAGGCGTTAAGTTGGGAGACGCTTAAAACGCGCTCACTCATCGGTGCCCTCCGGCGCAAGCTCTGTCTCAACGGCAGGAACCGCCTCCTCGGCGATTTCCTCCACATTCTCATGGAGAATCTCGCCCCGGTAGAAGCCGCCCAGGACACCGTTTATGAAGGCGATGACCTCACCGTCCTCATACCCCTTGGCAATTTCAACCGCTTCGTTGATGGAGGTAGCGGCAGGAACGTCGGTGTCATTCATGTAAAGGATCTCATACATGGCCTGGCGCAGAATGGCCGCGGCACTGCGGGAAATGCGCTCGGCCCGCCAGCCCTTGGCATAGCGGCTGATATAACCGTCCAGCTCTTCCCGGCGGACAGCAACGCCCGTAACGCTCTCAAGAATGAAATCCGCGTCCCGGCGCGTCGGCTTTTCTCCATACAGTTCTCCCTCCGGACCCATGGATTCATAATGCTCCGGATCCAGGAAGGCACGGACGACCGCCTCCGGCTCCTGGCCGGTCGTGACGGCGGCAAACCCAAGCTGAATGGCGATCTCTCTGGCAGATGTTCTGGTCATAATCTCTCTCCAAATACAACAAGGAGCCCCTTGAACGGGGGCTCCGGTTTTTCTTTTTTCGTCTTACTTATCGAAGGAAACACCGGTAACATGGACGTTCACCATGCAGCTCATTCCGGTGACGGATTCCACCTCGCGGCAGACGGCTTCCTGCACGCGGACAGCGATATCGGTGACACTTCCGCCCAGCTTTACAACGATCATCACATCAATGGTGATCTTCTCTTCAATAAAGCGGACCTTCAGGCCCTTCGCGCTGCTCTTGCGACCAAAAAGCTCCGTCAGCTCCGGAGTGTTCGGCGTGCCCATACCGGCCACACCTTCGACTTCCGCCACCGCGGCGCTCACCATGACGGTGATAACATCCTCCGAAATATTGATGCTGCCTCTGGCTTCCTGTTTGGTGATGTAGTTTTCGCTCATGGACAAATACCTCCAAGCGAGTATTTGCCGCCGGGCCGCGCCCGGGGCATGGAAAACCGTGGCACAGGGCCACACATGGGAATTATAACACAGTTTTCCATGATTGAAAAGAGAAAACTCGCCAAGGCGGTATATATTTGTCAGTCGTTCACTTCAATAACATTCAGCTGCTGCAGAGAATAGCCGGTATTCGCCAGAACAGCTTCCGTGATCTGGGCCACCTGCACCTCTGTAAGGCCCTCCATAGGAGCCGGAACAGCCACTGTGATCCCGTCCGCATTGGCAAACACCACACAGTCAGCAAAATCCTTGGCCAGAAGCTCGTTTTCCAGAAGGCTTTCCTGCAGATTCCAGGAGGCCATGGCGTTGATCTGGCTCATGGACTCATCGATCACATCCTGGGACGCGTCCTCCGAGGCACAGGCCAGTTCCAGAAGCTCCAGCGATTCATCCCGGGACTGCTGGCGGGCCAGACGCGCGCTGTCAAAATAGGCCGAGCTCACGGTACTCGCCTGAACACTTCCGACCGCCGCCTCATATTCCTCCTGTGCGGCAAGCGCCGCGGCATCTTCAGCTGCCGCCATGGCAGCATCCGCCGCGCCCCAGCGGCTGTTGTAAGACCAGTTCAGATAGACCGCCGTGCCGACAAATACCAGCACAGCCGCGATCACGATGTTTCGTTTCAGATTCCTTCTCAAGATCCGTCCCTCCGCTTTCATTTCATTTTAAAAATCTGGACTTTATCCGCGCCGAGCCCCGTATAGCACCGCACCGCCTGGGTGATGCGCAGACAGACCCCGGCGCTGTCTGCCCCCTCACAGACCACCACCGCCCCCGATTCCGAGAGAAGAACATCTGCCGCGCCAACGCCTTCCATGGCCGTGAGCACAGCCTCCAGACGCGACTCCTCTCCTGTGGCGCCGCTCTCTCCGTTCACCTGCCCACCCGACGGCCACAAAAGCAGCAAAAGCCCCACAGCCGCCAGCAGGAGTATGTATTTCATACTCCCCGCCTTGGAGAGTTTTTCCCAGAAAGGCCCGTTCAAGGACTTCCCTCCTCCCAGGTCTGATTTTCGTCAGCGATGCCCAGATCCGCCTCCATTGCTCGGGACAGAGTCAGACTGTAAGATCCTGAAAGGACCGCCTCATAGGGATACCAGACCCCGGCATCGCCGTCCCACCGCGCTGTCACAGACACCGCCGTGAGTTCGACGCCCGTCTCGGTCGCTTTGGCCAATATATATGCCTCGCACCGCTCTTCTATGTATGTCCGCTCCATAGTTTTTGCTTCCTCCTCCGCATTTTCCACTACGCTCTGTGCCGCCTGTTCATAGACAGCAATGCTTACGGAAAGCTTTTCCATATCCAGCTCCAGCAGCGGCCCCGCCAGAGCCAGGGCGCATAAAAGTCCACAGCAGAGACGGGTCACACTTTTCACCCGCCCGGCCGGTGTAAGCGTCAGAGCCGCAGAGCTCAGTACCGCAGCATACACCACGCCCAGAAGCCATTTTCTCACGGGGCAAGCACCTCCGTTCCCAGAACTATGGACACAAAAAGCATGATCCCCGCGCTGCCCAGAAGCCCCAGCGCCATGCCATAGGCGGCGGCAATATCTCCTACCAGAGCAGAGAGTCTCCCCTCCGCAAAAGGCTCCGACAGCGCCGCGGCGGCTTTGAATAATATGTAATGGAGCCCCAGACGAAGAAACGGCCCCAGGCATACACAAAGAACTGCTCCCAGCCCGAAAACCCCCACCGCGTTCCGCAAAAGCTGCGCCCCGGCCAGATAGGCGTCGGCCGCGTCGGAGAGAATGGAACCAACCACCGGCAACACCGTGGAAAGGGCCGATTTTGCAAGACTCCCCACCAGCTTATCCCCACTGCCGGCAATGGCTCCCGAGAGAGACAGGCAAAGCGTAAACACCGTAGTCAGGCCCGTAAGGAGAAAGTTGCACACCCAGCGGATAAGCTTCACCGGCCCGCCCAGAGACCCGACCGGAAGCGCCGCCCGGGCCGTGCTCATGGCAGCATAGGCATAGATCATGGGCAGGATGGCACTTGTCCCCACCGTCATAAGCACATCCAGAAACAGCGCCGAGGCGGCATATCTGGCCGCACCGGAAGCGCCTTTCCCCACCGCCGCAGATGCGGCCGCAACACAGGGAAACAGCGCTTTGGAAAAATCCGACAGCTCCGCAAGGGCATAGCTTACCTGATCCAGAAACGAACGGATATCGCCGGCGCAAACACTGAAGATCCCCAGTGCCCCCGCCAGAATCACATACTCAGGGGTCTTCCCATCCGGCGCCGCCGCCCCGGCCACCGAGCACAGAAGGGTAACCGCCAACGCCACCAGAGCACTGCGGGCCGCCTCAGAAAACGACGACGAAAGCTCCTCCCGGACCCGGCTGAACAAGGTCTTCAAAACGCCTTCCCCCGAAGCAGCATCCGACACCGTTATGTTTCCCAGTATCTCCCGGGCAGACTCCGGCAATGCGTTCTCCAGCTCATCTGTGTCCACACCCAGCACCGGAACGGAGAGACTCAGCGCAAAAATCAGAAAAAACAGAATAAGCCCTATACGTTTCATAACATCTCGCCTATCATCTGCAAAAGTGTCCGCACCAGAGGCAGCGCCGCCGTCATGGCACAGGCCGTACCGCAAAGCTCCACCGCCGTGGCGACAGCACCCTGCCCCGCATCCTTGCACATATCCACCGCAAGGCGGGTCACCACCCCGATCGCCACGCATTTCAACACCGGACTGACCACCGAGGCAGAAACCGCCGTCTCCTCCTGCAGGAGCGTGAGCAGATCCACAACTTCCTCCAGAAGCTCCGCTCCAAGCGCCGCCGCCAGAAGGCTCACCGCTATACTCAGCATAAGCCCCAGCTCGGGAGCTGACTTTTTCAGAAGCAGACAGAGGATCGCCCCGACGATGCCGACGGCTGCCGCTTTCAGAAGGATGGTCATCCCAGATCAAACAGATTGCGGATAAGCGTAAAAAGATCCGCGATCTGCTGCACAAGTATGAACAGCACCACCACAAGACCCGCAATGGTGGTCATGAGAGCCTGCTCGTCCCGCCCGGAGCGGGTGAGCAAAAGGTTCAGTACCGCCACCAGAATGCCTACCGCTGCGATTTTGAAAATCAAATCTACGTCCATATTCCCATCCTCTGCATCAAATCAGGATCACCGCAGCCATAAGCCCCGCCGCTGTCCAAAGTCCTACGGAGACCCGCCCCCGCTCCCGCATCCGGACGCGGGCCTCGTCCAAAAGACGCTCCATCTCTCCCCGGACACGTTCCAGAGCCCGGACCTGCTCCTCCGCCGCATATTGCCCCAACACGCTCCCCAAAGGGCGAAGCGCCTCCCTCTCACCGGGCGGCAAAAGACAGACCGCATCCTCCCACAGACAGGCAAACCGTGGATTTCCCGGTCTTTCAAGCCCCTCCGATATCCGAAGACACAATTCGCGCCCCGCCCCCTCCGTTCTGCCGCTCATGGCCGAAAACAGCGCCGGCAGAGGCGGACGGAAATTTTTCATTTCATACGAGAGCCCATCCAGAAGCCGCAGCAGACACTCCCGGCGACGGACATTCTCCCGGAGTCCGGAGACAGACCGAAGCCCGCCCATAAGCCCCGCCAGCACAAGAAAAATCCCTCCTGTCAGGCGCATGGCATGGCCTCTGCCCGATAGCTCCGCACGCCGCCGCGATTTTCCACAGAGACACAGCGCTCAAAAAGCCCATCCTCCAGGATCTGCCGCCCGGCCGGTCGGCGTTTCAGATCATGGGGAGACGCGGCATGAACCGTCGCCAGAAGACACACGCCGCAGCCCGCGGCCTCCCGCAGTGCCTCCACATCCTGCGGGTCCGTGATCTCATCCACCGCGATGATCTGAGGATTCATGCTCCGCAGGAGCATCCTCACCGCCTGAGCCTTCGGCACATCGGTCATCACATCGGTGCAGCATCCCACCGAAAATCCAAACCCATTTGCGGAAACGGCCGCGATCTCCCGCCGCTCATCGCAGACCGCCACACGATATCCATTGTCCGAAAGTTTTCGGATGAGTTCCCGAAGAAGCGTTGTTTTTCCCGCTCCCGGCGGCGAAAGGAGCAGCGTGGAAACAAAGCCTCCCTCCGTCAGAAAAGGCCAGATACCATCCGCGCATCCCGGTATGGCCCGGGGGATCCGGATCGCAAGAGAGGAAAAATCCATAACCCCGTCCAGCCCCCGGGGCCCAAGAATACCCGTACCGCAGACACCTACACGCACGCCTCCCGCCGCCGACGCAAAACCGCGGCGAAGGGCCTCCGTCTGCGTATGAAGAGAAGACCGGCTGGCGCATTCCAGCACACAGCGAATGACATCGCTCTCCACTGGACGGGCGCTGAGCACATATTCCCGCCCGCTCACCAGCGCCGTGCACGGCCTTCCGAGCCGAAGACGAAATTCCTCACACCGTCTTTTTTCTTCCTCCGAAAGTGACCGGGCCGCCCGCTCCAGTTCCGGCGGCAGAAGCCGTGCCGCCTGTTCAAAACAGTCCATGGACATCCCCCTTTCACAGGACAAGTCTATTATCGCAGGGCCGGTGATATGCCCCCTTTGCAGGCGTGGAAATTGTTGACATCCCATGCATAAAAGAGTAACATAAGAATGTTATAATAGTGTTAGTAACGGAATCAGACAGTCTTGCTCTTCGGAGCGTTTGCAGCAAAAGGAGTTTGATATTTTCCCATGAAGCAAGTCCTCACCGGGTATTGGGGCGAGTATAAAAACTCGCTGATCCTTACCCCCATTTTCGTACTTTTGGAAGCCATCGTTACACTGGCTCTGCCCACACTGATGTCCAACATCGTGGACCAGGGTGTAGCACTGGGTGACAAGGGCTATATCATCCGCTGCGGTCTTTTGATGACCGCGCTGGCCATCATGAGCGCCGCATCCGGCTATTGCAGCACATGGCACGCCTCCCGCGCCTCCAACGGCTTCGGGTCAAACCTCCGGATCGCTCTGTTCAACCATATCCAGGAGTTTTCCTTTGCGGACATTGACCGCTTTTCCGCGGCCAGTCTCATTACCCGCACCACCAGCGACGTACGCCAGCTGCAGAACGCCATGCAGATGATGATTCGCACCTTCATTCAGGCCCCGTTCCAGCTCATCGTGGCCATCATCATCGTGTTCACTTACAGCTGGAAGCTGGCTCTTATCTATCTTATCGGCATTCCCGTGCTGTTCATCGGTGTTATCTCCGTTATGCGCATTGTGGATAAGTTCTTTGCCATCGTGCAGCAGAAACTGGATGCCATGAACGCCGACATCCAGGAAAACCTCATTGCCATCCGGGTGGTGAAAGCCTTCGTCCGTCAGCGCCATGAACGGCAGAAGTTCAAGAAAGCAAACGACGAACTGACCCACGCGAATCTGAAGGCCGTTGGCATTATTATCGCCATGAGCCCTTTGGCCACCATCATTCTGAACGTTGTCACGCTGTGTCTCTACTGGTTCGGCGGCAAGATGGTCGCCACCGGCGAGATCCAGTCCGGACAGCTTCTGGCAGTGGTGAGCTATCTGACCCAGATTATGATGAGCGTCATGATGTTTTCCATGGTTCTCATGCAGTACACCCGCAGCCGCGCCTGCGGCGAGCGCATCGCCGAGGTTCTGAACAGCGCACCCGACATCCGCTCCCCGGAAAACGCCCCCCAGCGCATCATCGCCGCGGACCGGGGCAGCGTGGAATTCAAAAATGTCGCCTTCCGCTATGCCCGCAACAGCACCGGCGAAAATGTCCTCCAGAATATTTCCTTCCGTGCCGAACCCGGCGAGACCGTGGCCATTGTCGGCGGCACCGGCAGCGGCAAATCCAGTCTCGTAAACCTCATCCCCCGCTTCTACGACGCGGCCGAAGGCCAGGTACTGGTGGACGGCATCGATGTGCGGGACTACCGCATTGAGGATCTTCGCGACGGCATCGGCATGGTGCTGCAGAAGAACATTCTCTTCACCGGTACCATCCGGGAAAACATCGCCTGGGGCAAGGCGGACGCCACCGACGAGGAGATCATCCGGGCTCTGAAAAACGCCCAGGCCTGGGACTTCGTTTCCCAGATGCCGGAAGGACTGGACACCATGATCCACCAGGGCGGCACCAACGTCTCCGGCGGTCAGAAGCAGCGCCTGTGCATCGCCCGGGCGATGCTGAAAAAGCCTGCCATCCTTATTCTGGACGACAGCACCAGCGCCGTGGACTCCGATACCGAGAGCCGCATCCGCGAGAGTTTCTCCCGCGAGCTAAAAGACACCACCGTCTTCATCATCGCCCAGCGCATCTCCTCCGTGGTCAGCGCCGACAAGATCCTCGTTCTGGATGAGGGCAGCATCGAAGCCATTGGCACCCATGAGGAGCTTATGGCCTCCAGCCCCATCTATAAGGAGATCTATACTTCCCAGGTAGAGGAGGCGCTGCAGAATGGCTAAGAAAAGAATCAGCATCCTGGCCCAGCTGAAAGCGCGCATCGCCGTGGACAGCGTGGACACAAACGACGCCAGCATCTATAAAAACATCGACAGGGGCCCCGGTCCCGGCGGCGGACGGGATTTCCGCAAGCCCAAAGACACCAAGGGAACGTTTCTGCGCATTCTGAGCTATGCCGGGAAGAACAAGTTCCAGCTTGTTATGATCCTGGTGCTGATGCTGGTCTCCACCGGCTGCAGTCTGCTGGCCAGCTATTATCTGAAGCCGCTCATTGACGACTACATCGTTCCCCTCATCACACAGCCGGAGAAGAATTATGCCGCACTGGCAGGCCAGCTCTGCATTCTGGCGGGTATTTATCTCGTCAGCGCTCTCGCGACCTATTTCACCTCCCGCTCCTGCATGAAGCTGGCCCAGTGGTCCACAAACGCCATACGTCAGGATCTTTTCTCCGCATTGCAGGATCTCCCCATCACCTATTTCGACGAACACCCCCACGGCGAGCTTATGAGCCGCTTTACAAACGACGCCGATAACGTGCAGATGTGCCTGGAGCAGGGCATCGTGCAGTTCATCTCCGGCATCATCACCTTTGTGGGCACCGTGGTCCTCATGCTGGCTTTGAGCTGGAAGCTCTTCATCATCACCCTCATCACCGTCGTGCTCTCCTTCTCCCTTGTGCGGGGTGTGAGCAAGTATTCCAAGATACTTTTCAAAAAGCAGCAGGCTTCGCTGGGCGCCCTCAACGGCAACATCGAGGAAATGCTGGACGGCCTCAAGGTCGTCAAAGCCTTCAACTATGAGGATCGGGCCAAGAAGTCTTTCGAATATCTGAACGACGAATACCGGGAAAATTCCATTTTCGCCATGTTCCTGGGTATGGTCATCATGCCCACTATGGGCGCCGTCATGAACATCTGCTACGCCGTGACCGCGGTGCTGGGCGGTTTCATGACCGTGGCAGGCAACTTCTCCATCGGTTCTCTCGGCGTATATCTGAACTATATCCGACAGGTCACCATGCCCATCAACATGATGTCCAACCAGGCCATCAACCTCTTCTCCGCCATCGCCGGCGCGGAGCGCATCTTCGCCG